>DATACE010000370.1:0-16254 GCA_036259215.1 Burkholderiales bacterium
GGCGTCCGCGGGGACGAAGCCCGCGGACGCGCCCGCACGCGCAAGTGCACCTTCGAAGCGCGCCATGGCGGCGAGCAGTTTCTCGTCCGCGAGCGCAGCGGCGCAACGCACGTCCGAGAAGATGAGGTCGAGACTCAGAAGTCGAAGAACACCGTTTCGTCCCGACCCTGCAGTACCGCGTTCCACTCCAGGACGCCGTCGGCCTTTCTGCGGGCGAGCAGCGTCGCCCGGCGCTCGGCCGGCACCAGCTTGAGCACCGGGTCGTCGGCGTTCGCCGGCTCGTCCGGGAAGTAAATGCGCGTGAGCAGCTGCTTGAGCAGGCCGCGCATGAAAATCGTCACGACGATGTGCGGCGCCTGCAGCCCGCCCTGCGGCCCGGGCACGCGGCCGGGCTTGATGGTGCGAAAGCGAAATGCTCCCGCCTCGTCGGTAAGCGAGCGCCCGTAGCCGCGAAACGCCGTCTCGACCGGCTTGTCCTGGGGATCTTCCGGGCTCGCGTACTTGCCGTGGCTGTTGGCCTGCCAGATCTCCACCGCGGCGTCGTTCACCGGCTTGCCGTCGGCGTCGATCACGCGGCCCTCGATGCGCACGCGCTCGCCCGCCACGCCCTGGGGCGCGAGGTCTTCGATCTGCATCCATTCCAGCCCGATGCGCAGAAAAGGCCCGATGGTCTGGGAGGTGCTCGCACGCAAACTCATCGGCGGTTCTCCATCGGCGTGGCGTCTCGGCCGCGCAGCACGACATCGAAGCGGTAGCCCAGGGCGTACTCCGGCAGCGTGGTTTCCCAGTCGAATACCGAGATCAGCCGGTTGCGCGCCTTCTCGTCCGACACGCAGGTGAACATCGGGTCGTAGTCGAGCAGCGGGTCGCCGGGAAAGTACATCTGGGTGATCAGGCGCTGCACGATGCCGCGTCCGAAGAGCGAGAAGTGGATATGCGCCGGGCGCCAGGCGTTGTAGTGGTTGCGCCACGGATATTCACCTGGCCGGATGGTCATGAAGCGGTAGTGGCCTTGCGCGTCGGTCAGCACCCGTCCGGCGCCGGTGAAGTTCGGATCGAGCGGCGCGTCGTGCTGGTCGACGCGGTGGTTGTAGCGTCCCGCCGCATTGGCCTGCCAGATCTCGATCAGGACGTTGGGCACCGGCCGGCTGTTCTCGTCGAGCACCCGGCCGCTCACCACGATGCGCTCGCCTTGCGGCTCGCCTTTGTGCTGCCTGGTCAGGTCGCTGTCGCCGGGCTTGATGTCGCCGTAGCCGAATACCGGCGCCGTCGCCTCGGACAGCGTATGCGGCAGCACCACCAGCGGCTGCGAAGGCGCGCGCTTTACGGTCGAGGCGTAGGCGGGGAACAGGTATTCCGGCTGGGTATTGCGGTACGGCCGCCGGTAAGAGAATGGATGGGTCATTGCGGCTCCGCGTCGGGTTGCTTGGACGGTTGCGCGCGCTCGAAGGCGTCCAGCTTCATGCACTCGCCGAAGACGCGCAGCACCGTGGGGTAGGGCGCCAGGTCGCACGCGTAGCGCTGGGCATTGAAAATCTGCGGCACGAGGCAACAGTCGGCCATGGTCGGCGCGTCGCCGTGGCTGAACTTGCCGGTGCCGGCTTCGCTGAGCTCGGCTTCCAGCTTGCCGAGCCCTTCGGCTATCCAGTGGCGATACCAGGCGTTCACCTGGTCTTCGCCGAGCTTCAGCTCGCGCTTCAGATACTGCAGCGTGCGCAGGTTGTTCAGCGGATGGATCTCGCACGCGATCAGCAGCGAAAGGCTGCGCACCCGCGCGCGCGCCTTCGCCTCGCGCGGGATGAGCGGCGGCTGCGGATGCGTCTCGTCCAGGTACTCGATGATGGCGAGCGACTGGGCGAGGTGCCAGCCGTCCGGGCTCACCAGCGTCGGCACCAGCGCCTGGGGATTGACCCTGGCGTACTGCGCCTCGCGGTGCGCGCCCTTGGGCAGGGAAACAAGCTGCGGCTGGTACTGCAGGCCCTTCAGGTTGAGCGCGATGCGGACGCGAAACGCCGCGGAGCTGCGAAAGTACGTGTAGAGCTTCACAACGCGGCGGCGATTCTCACCTTCAGCTCGCCCACGCCGTCGATGCCGGCGAGCAGCTCGTCGCCGGGCTTCACCGGGCCTACCCCCGCCGGCGTGCCGGTGAAGATCACATCGCCGGGCTCGAGCGTGTAGTACTCGGAGAGATACGCGATCTGCTCCGGCACCGACCAGATCATGTCGGACAAGTCCGCCTTCTGCCGCTGCTTGCCGTTGACGCTGAGCCAGATGGCGCCCTTGGAGGGGTGGCCCATCTTGGCCGCCGGCACGAGCTCGCTGCAGGGCGCGGATTCGTCGAAGTTCTTGCCGAAGTCCCAGGGCCGGCCGTGGTCCTTGCCCCATTGCTGCAGGTCGCGGCGCGTCATGTCCAGGCCCACGGCATAGCCGTACACATGCTCGTTGGCGCGTTTGGCGTCGATGCGCCGCCCGCCCTTCGATAGCGCTACGACCAGCTCGGTCTCGTAGTGGTAATTGGATGTCTTTGCCGGGTAATGCACCTCGCCGCCGCGCGGGATCAGCGCGAATTCGGTCTTGAGGAAGAAAAACGGCTGCTCGCGTCCGTCGCCGCCCATCTCCTTCTGGTGCTCGGCGTAGTTGCGCCCGACGCAGAATATGCGCCTGACGGGGAAGCTGTCGGAAGAGCCGGCCACCGGCAGCGCCGGCGGCGTCCACATTGGAATTACGTAGGCCATTGCATCCTCGGGGAAAACCGGAATTCTAGTCCTTGCCCGCTAGCTCGCGCGCCAGCATTTCGCGCAGCCGGAAACGCTGCACCTTGCCGGTGGCCGTGCGCGGCAATTCGAGGACCGCGCGCACCCACTTGGGCCGCTTGTGGCGCGGCAGCGAGCGCTCGCAGGCCTCGGCGGCGGCGCGTTGCGCGGCCGCGAGGTCCCCGTTCGCGGTCACGAAAAGGGCGAGGCGCTCCAGACCATCTGCGTCCGGCACCGGCACGCAGGCGGCCTCGGCCACCGCGGCTTCGAGGCCGGCCAACTGTTCCACCTCGCCCGGCTGCACCCATTGGCCGGCAACCTTCAGAAGCTCGTCGGTGCGCCCCTGGTGGATGAAGTGGCCCTGCGCATCGCGCACGAACACGTCGCGGGTGCAGAACCAGCCGGCCTGGAACTGCTCGCGCGTCTGCTCGGGCAGGTTGGCATAGCCGCCGGCCTGCGCGGGGTGTCGCACCCAGAGCACGCCCGGGTCGCCGTGCGGCACCTCTGCGCCTTGCGGGTCGCGCAAGCGCACCTCGACGCCGGGGAACGGCAGCCCGGTGCGCATGCCGTCGGAGGTCCCGGGCGGCGTCATCATGCAGGCGCTGAAGGTCTCGGACATGCCATACAGGTTGAGCAGCTCGCCGCCGGTCGCCTCGCGCCATTGTGCGACCAGCTGCGCCGAGACGCGCTCGCCGGCCGCAACGAAGCGGCGCACGCCGGCGAGGGGCGCAAGGCGCTCGCGCGGCTCCGCGAGCAGCCTTCGGTACAGGGTAGGGACGCTGAACACGGCGGCCGGACGATGCCGCGCGACCAGCGCAATTACTGCCTCGGCATCGGGCCATTCCGGAAAAAGGATCGAGGTGGCCCCCAGCGCGAGCGTACCGAGCAGGCCGTGCTCCAGGCCATACGCGAAGAACAACTTCGAGGTGCTGAACACGCGCTCGCCCGCCTCCACGCCGATGACGCGGAACGCCTGGCCGAGCGAGGCAAAGCTGCGGTGCGCGTGCACGATTGCCTTTGGCCGTCCGGTGGTGCCCGACGAATACAGCACGAAGGCCGGCGTCTCCGGCCGTGCATCGAAGGCGGGCAGCGTCGAAGCGTCAGTCAGCTTGTCGCGCCAGGCCGGCACGCCGGTCGCCTCTCCGGCGATGGCGATGCGCCCCTCGCGCGCCAGCTCCGCCGTAAGATCCGGCCGCGCCGCGGCGAACGTGTCTTCCACCACCGCTAGGCGCGCGCCGCTGTCGGCGAGGATGTAGCGATAGTCGGCCTCGCTCAGCTTGGGGCTGAGGGCAACGGCCACCGCCCCGGCATGTACGGCGCCCAGCCAGGCGGCCGCGAATTCGGGCGTATCGCGCATAAGGAGGAGGACCCGGTCGCCCGGCCGTACGCCTAGCGCGACGAGCGCCGCACCGGAGCGGGCCACGCGCTCGGCCATCTGCGGGAACGACACGCTGTCGCCGCCGCAAACCAGCGCGGCGCGCGTGCCATGGCGGCCGAGCGCATCATGGCCGAGCAGCAGCTGCGCGGCGTTCATCGCGGAACGACCAGACCTTCACGATCGATGCGGCGGATCGTCGTGTCGTCCCATACCTGGGTGCGGCACGCGAGGATGATGCCGCGGGCGCGCTCCTGCGGCGGCAGCGCGTGCTCCGAGTATTCCAGCTCGAAAATGTCGCCGCGGACGAGCTCGCATTTGCAGGTACCGCAGTTGCCGGACTGGCACGAGAACGGAAACGCCACGCCGGCGCGCAGCAGCGACGCAAGGATGGTGTCGCCGCCTTCGACGGGCACGGGGGGCTGGCCTTCGACGGTGATTTGCATGGGCGCGCGCGGGGCGGCTAGGATGGTAGCAACTGTTTGGTAGCCAAACAAAATGAACCCCGGACTGCTTCCCAGCCTGCTGGGATACCGCCTGCGCCTCGCCCAGCAGGCGGTATTCCGTGACTTCGCGACGAGCGTTGCCGAGCTCACGCCCGGGCGGGTGGGCATCCTCCTGCTGCTCGAAGCCAACCCCGGCGTCACGCAGGGCCGGCTGGCGCAGGCGGTATCGCTCGATCGCTCGACGATGGTCGGCGTGGTGGACATGCTGGAGAGCCGCGGGCTCATCGAGCGGCGCCGCGGCGTGGACCGGCGCACCAACGGGCTTTGGCTTACCGGCGAAGGCCGGGCGCTGGTGGCCCGCCTCAAGCGGCGCATCCAGGCGCATGAGCGCCGCGTGGCCGCGCGCCTGAGCCCGCAGGAGCGCGCTCAGCTGCTCAGTCTGCTGGAGAAACTCTCGGGCGGATAAAAAAAGGGGCCTGCGGGCCCCTTTTTCTCGGCCTGCGGCCGGGCTACATGCGGTACGCGGCCTCGCCGTGCGCGGTGGTATCCAGTCCCTCGCGCTCGTCGTCTTCGCTGACGCGCAATCCAATGGTCAGGTCGATCAGCTTGAACAGGATGAAGGCCACCACGCCCGACCAGACGACCGTGGTCGCTACGCCCATGGCCTGAGTCATCAGCTGGCCGGTGATTGAGTACTCCGGCGATACGCCATTGGCGACGTAGTCGTAGATGCCCGCGCCGCCCAATGACGGTGCCGCGAATACGCCGGTGAGAAGTGCCCCGAGGATGCCGCACACGCCATGCACGCCGAACACGTCGAGCGAGTCGTCCGCCCCGAGCAGCCGCTTGAGGCCGTTGACGCCCCAGAAACCGCCGATCCCCGCGGCCAGCCCTATGACCAGCGCGCCGACCACACCGACGAAGCCGCACGCCGGCGTGATGGCCACCAGGCCGGCCACCGCGCCGGACGCCGCGCCCAGGGCGGAGGCCTTGCCGCGCACCAGCGACTCGACCAGGAGCCAGCCCAGCACCGCCGCCGCGGTCGCGACGACCGTGTTCAGGAAGGCGACGGCGGCGGTGCCGTTGGCTTCCAGATTCGATCCGGCATTGAAGCCGAACCAGCCCACCCATAGCAGGCAGGCGCCGATCATGGTGAGCGGCAGGTTGTGCGGGGGCATCGATTCCTTGCCGTAGCCGATGCGCTTGCCCACCACGTAGGCGCCCACCAGGCCGGCGATGCCCGCGTTGATGTGCACTACCGTGCCGCCGGCGAAGTCCAGCGCGCCTTTCTGCCACAGCCAGCCCGCGGCAGCGGTCACCGCTTCCAGGCTCTTGGCATCCGTGATGGCGTCCGGGCCGTCCCAGTACCACACCATATGGGCCATCGGCGCGTAAGCGAACGTGAACCACAGCACCGCGAATACCAGCATCGCCGAGAACTTCACCCGCTCGGCGAACGAGCCCACGATGAGCGCGCAGGTGATGCCGGCGAAGGTGAGCTGGAAGGCGACGAACGCGAGCTCCGGGATGGCTACGCCTTTGGAGAACGTCGCGGCAAGCGATTCGCCGGTCACGCCCGCCAGGAACATCTTCGAAAAGCCGCCGAAGAAGGCGTTGCCGGAGGTGAAGGTCAGCGAGTATCCGTACACCACCCAGACGACGCCGATCAGGCAGAAGGTGACGAACACCTGCATCAGCACCGAGAGGGTGTTCTTGGCGCGCACCATGCCGCCGTAGAACAGCGCGAGCCCAGGCACCGTCATCAGGATCACGAGCAGGGTCGATACCATCATCCAGGCCGTGTCGCCCTTGTCGACCGTGGGTTTGCCCTGGGCGAGCGCCGCGCCGGCAAAGGCGAGGCCGGCCGCCATCGCGAGCCATGGGATAAGTCTTTTCATTGCATTCTCCTTAGAGCGCCGCCACATCGGTTTCGCCGGTGCGGATGCGAATGACCTTCTCGAGGTCGAACACGAAGATCTTGCCGTCGCCGATCTTCCCCGTATTGGCCGACTTCTCGATCGCGTCGATCGCCTGCTCGAGAAGCTCGGTTTTCACCGCGGCCTCGACCTTCACCTTGGGCAGGAAATCCACCACGTACTCCGCGCCGCGGTAGAGCTCGGTATGGCCTTTCTGCCGGCCGAAGCCTTTGACTTCCGTCACGGTGATGCCCTGCACGCCGATGGCCGAGAGCGCCTCGCGCACCTCGTCGAGCTTGAAGGGCTTGATGATTGCAGTAACCAGTTTCACGGGGGCCTCGCGGGTCAGAACGTCTTGCTGACGGAAAACACCAGCGTGGAGTCGCCGATGTCCATGGTCTTGCCGCCGCCGCTGGTGATGCTGCCTTCGGCGTCGTTGTCCACGTAAGCCACGCCGAGCACCCAGCCGCTGAGATCCTTGGTGACGCCCAGCTTGTAGTCGGTGTAGTCGGCCGCGGAGTTGTTCTTGATCTTCTGATGGCCGATATGGCCGACCAGGCCCCAGCCGGCGCCGAACGCGTAGCTCGCCGTGAGGTCGAGATAATTGGAGTTCTTGGTGTCCGGCACGCTGAAGAAATCCGAGACTGCGTGGAAGTACTTGAGGCTCAGCCACTTCCAGGCGGCGCCGATATACAGCTCGGTGTTGTCGATCTCCCCAAGTACCGGATCGTTGGAACCCGGGTAGTAGTAATAGAGGATGCCCAAGTCGAGCGTGATGTCGCCGAAGGTCGGCTTGTAGCCCGCATAGAAATCCATCTCGAGCGGCGAGCCGCCGAAAAAGCTGTCGGCGATGCTCGAGTTCCAGTTGCCGGCGTAGAAGCCGCTCGCATGGGCGTAATCGAAGCCGCCCTGCAGCGCCGGCTCCTCGAACGTCTGGGTAATGCCGCGGAACCGGTAATCGCTCACCAGCGAAATGTTGCCGGCGATCGGCGAGGGTGCCGGCGCCTGCGCGGCCGCCAGGACCGGGACCGCCAGCGCGGCAGCGACGGCCAGCGCGGCAATGGACTTACGCATTTTGAATCTCCCTTGAGTGGTGGATGAAGATGGCTGGGGGATAGCACCTCTCGTGCCAGGCGTTTTTCCGTTTGTTTTCATCTACATACAGGAACGTTGGCCAGGCGCTGCACCAGGCCGGTGCGAAAGGCAGGGTGCGTGGCGCGACTTCGGTGCGCCTGGTGCGCTACCTTGTTGCCATGATCGACAAGCGTTTCTTCGACGAACTCAACGAGCGCATCGGCGAGGCATTCCGCGATTCACCGGCGCAGGACATCGAGAAGAACCTCAAGGCCCTGCTCGCGTCGGGGTTCGCGCGCCTGGATCTGGTGCTGCGCGAGGATTTCGAGATCCAGCAAAAGCTCCTCGAGCGCGCGCAGGCGAAGCTGGCGGAGCTCGAAGCGCGCATCGCCGAGCTCGAGTCGCGCGGTAAACCGCCGGGCTGACGGCGCGTTGCTCCCCTGGTATCCGCCACGGGAGCCGCCTTGTCAGTCGCCGCAGTCGCGAGCCGCGCGCTCGCCGGAATCGATGCGCCGGAGGTGACCGTCGAGGTGCACCTGGGTCCGGGACTGCCGGCTTTTCACATCGTCGGGCTGCCCGACACCGAGGTACGCGAAGCGCGCGATCGGGTGCGCGCCGCGCTGAATCACGCGCGCTTCGAGTTTCCCGCGCGGCGCATCACGGTCAACCTGGCGCCGGCGGAGCTGCCAAAAGATTCCAGCCGCTTCGACCTGCCGATCGCGCTGGGCATCTTGGCCTCCAGCGGCCAGCTGGCGGTCGAGGCTCTCCTCGGCCTGGAGTTCGCCGGGGAGCTCTCGCTCACCGGTGAGCTGCGGCCGGTGCGCGGCGCGCTCGCCATGGCGCTTTCCGCGCGCGGCACAGGGCGCGCGTTTGTGCTGCCGCAAGCCAACGCGCCGCAAGCAGCGCTTGCCAACGGCGCGCGCATTTTGCCGGCGCGCAGCCTGCTCGAAGTGGTTGCTCACCTTTGCGGAGACGCGCCGCTGCCGGAGTACTTGTCCCGGGAGGTGCCACGGACCCCGGCGTATGCCGACTTCAGCGACGTCAAAGGCCAGCAGCAAGTGAAGCGTGCCCTCGAAGTGGCGGCTGCGGGCGCGCACAGCGTCTTGATGCTCGGGCCGCCCGGCACCGGCAAGTCGATGCTGGCGGCGCGCTTTCCCGGCATCTTGCCGCCGCTGTCCGAGGGCGAAGCGCTGGAGGTGGCGGCGATCCATTCGGTGGCCACCGCCGGGTTCGAAGCGGCGCGCTGGGGCGAGCGGCCCTACCGCGCCCCCCACCACAGCGCCTCCACTGCCGCGTTGGTGGGCGGCGGCAACCTGCCGCGCCCCGGCGAGATTTCGCTCGCGCACCATGGCGTCTTGTTCCTGGACGAGCTGCCCGAATTCGACCGCGATGTGCTCGAGGCGCTGCGCGAGCCGCTCGAGTCGGGACGCATATCCATCGCGCGTGCGGCGCGCCAATCGCAGTTCCCCGCTCGCTTCCAGCTCGTGGCCGCTATGAATCCGTGTCCCTGCGGCCACTGCGGCGACCGCAGCGGGCGCTGCCGCTGCACGCCCGAGCGCATCGCGCGCTACCGCGGGCGCATCTCCGGCCCGCTTGCCGATCGCATCGACATCAAGCTCGAGGTGCCGGCACCGCGCGAGGCGGAGCTCACCGCGCCGGTAGCTGGCGAAAGCTCGCAGGCAATCGGCGCCCGCGTGGCCCGCGCCCGCTGCCTGCAGCTCGAGCGGCAGGAAAAGCCGAATGCCCTTCTTGGCACGCGGGAGATCGACCGGCACTGCGGCACCGACCGCGACGGGGACCAGCTGCTGCGCCACGCGCTCGCCCGGCTGTTACTCTCGGCGCGCGGGTATCATCGCGTGCTGCGCGTAGCCCGCACCATCGCCGACCTGGGGGAGAAAACCACGATCAGTGCGGAGCACATCGCCGAGGCGATACAGTATCGGCGTCTAGATGCGAGCTTCTAGAGTTAATGCCCACTTACGCCATAGGCGACGTGCAGGGTTGCTTCGACGAACTGCGTCGGCTCCTTACCGAGATCCGCTTCGAGGGTCACGACCGCCTGTGGTTCGTCGGCGATCTGGTCAACCGCGGTCCGAAATCGCTGGACGTGTTGCGCTTCGTGCGCGACCTGGGCAACAACGCGGTCGTGGTGCTTGGCAACCACGACCTGCACCTCGTGAGCCAATACGAAGGTTTAGAGCGCAGACGGGAGGACGACACGTTCCAGGACGTGCTCGGCGCTTCGGACGCAGGGACGCTAATCGACTGGCTGCGCCGCCGGCCGATGATGCACGCGGAGGGCGACTACGCCATGGTGCACGCCGGCCTGTTGCCGCAATGGAGCATCGCGGAAGCGCTTTCGTTGGGCAGGGAGGTCGAGAAGGCCCTGGCGGGGCCGGATTACAGGGATTTCCTGCGCAATATGTACGGCAGCCAGCCCGACCATCGGAGCCCGTCGCTAACCGGCTGGGACCGTCTGCGCGTCATCGTGAACGCGATGACGCGGCTGCGCTATTGCACACCGCAGGGCGCGATGGAATTTCGCGCCAAGGGCAAGGCGGCGCCCCCGGGGTACGCGCCGTGGTTCGAGCTGAGGAAGGATCGGGAAACCCTCGTCTGCGGGCACTGGTCGGCCCAGGGCTTGAAGATGCGCGACAAGCTGGCGGCGCTGGACAGCGGATGCGTCTGGGGCGGCAAGCTCACGGCCCTGCGGCTTGAAGACCGGGCGCTGTTCCAAGTAACCTGCGCCGGTTACCAGGCCGCCGGAGGCGACTGATGGACAGCTGCGTATTTTGCAGGATCGCCGCGCGGCAGATACCGGCCGCGATGGTGCACGAAGACGAGCACACGCTCGCGTTCATGGACATCGGACAGGTGAACCCCGGCCATGTACTGGTGGCGGTGAAGCGGCATGCCGAGCAGATCTTCGCTTTGGACGACACGCAGGCGGCCGCCGTGTTCTGCACGGCGGCGCGCGTCGCACGAGCCATCCGCGCAGCGTTCGCGCCCCACGGCCTATCGGTGTATCAGGCGAACGGCAGCGCGGCCGGCCAGACGGTATTGCACTTCCACATCCACCTCGTGCCCCGGCACGAGGGCGACGGCATGGCGCTCACCTGGCCGGTGAAGAACCCGCCGCGCGACACGCTCGCGCAATACGCGGAGAAAATCAGGGCGAGACTCGCGTAACGCCGCCGGAGGTCAGCAGCCGGACCTTCTGGCCGGCCACGAACTTGTCGGTTTCTTCCTGCACGATGGCGCGCAGCTCGCCGCTTTGGAGGCGGACGGTGATCTCCACGCCGCGACGGCGGGTGGTGCCCTCTTCAAGTGCCTGACCCGCCACCCCGCCGCCTACCGCGCCGAGCACCCCGGCGATAGTCGAGCCTTTGCCGTGGCCGACGGTGCTGCCGGCCACGCCGCCCACCACGCCGCCGGCTGCCGCGCCGATGCCCGAGCGGGTTCCCTGGATGGTGACCGGACGTACCGATTCCACGGTGGCGAGGCGCACCGACTGCTCGCGCAGCGCCTCGTCGCGCGAATAGACGTCGCCGGACTTGGAGGTGGCGCAGCCGGCGAGAGCCGTCGAGGCGGCCACAACAGCAAGCAAAAAGCGGGTTCTCATAGCTTTCATCCTTTCCATGGCGAATAGCCGAAAGTGCGCTCGAAGCGCGCCTGTATTTCTTCGCGCGGCAGAGCATGGTTCTGCCCCCCGCGGTGGGCGATCTTCATGGCGCCCATCACCGAGCCAAGCTTACCCGCGGAAGGCCAGTCCCACCCGTGCGAAATGCCATAGAGCAGGCCGGCGCGGTAGGCATCTCCGCACCCGGTCGGGTCGACCACACTGTCGGCTTGAACGCACGGGATGTCGTGGCGTTGACCGCCGGCGAAGATGATCGAGCCTTGGGCGCCCTGCGTGTAGACCAGCGCCTTTACGCGGCGCGCGATGTCTTCCAGCCGCCCGCCGGTCTTTTCCTCCAGCATCTTGCCTTCGTAGTCGTTCACCGCGACATAGTCGGCCAGCCGCACGAACTCCTCCAGCTCCTCGCCGGAAAACATCGGCAGTCCCTGCCCCGGATCGAACAGGAACGGCACGCCATGCTCCGCGCATTCGCGTGCATGCTGCTGCATGCCCTGCTTGCCGTCCGGGCCGATGATCGCCAGGCGCGCCCCCAGGTCGCGGCCGACATGGTTCTCGTGCGAGTAGTTCATGGCGCCGGGATGGAAATTGGTGATCTGGTTGTTGTCCAGGTCGGTCGTGATGAATCCCTGCGCGGTGAACTGGCCGGGAATGCGCCGCAAATGCGCGGTGTCGATGCCCAGCTTGCGAAAGCGCGCCAGGTACGGATCGATGTCCTCGCCCACCGTCGCCATGACGAGCGGCTGGCCACCGAGCAGGTGCAGGTTGTAGGCGATGTTTCCGGCCGTGCCGCCGTATTCGCGGCGCATCTCCGGGGTGAGAAAGCACACGTTCAGGATATGCAGCTGGTCGGGCAGCAGGTGGTTCCGGAAGCGGTCCGGGAACACCATGATGGTGTCGTACGCGATGGAACCGGTGACGAGGATGCTCATGAGGGATAGAAAAGCTCCAGGCGATAGCCGCTGGCCCGCGTGCGGCTGGTATCGAAGTAAACGGTGAGCGCGGCGTCCCCTCCGGGCTCGATGCCCTGGCCGATCAGCGCCGCCGCCTTGCCGGCGTCCAGGTAGTCGCGCGGCGCCAGCACCCGGCTCACGATGTGACGACCGGCATCGTCGGTGAGCGCGAACTGCAGCGCCGGGAACGCCTGGGCGAAGCGCGCTTTGTTGCGGATTACGGCGTTCAGCACGATGACGCCGTCGCGTTGCGGGTCGGCGCGCACCTCGTAGGAGTCGATGCTTAGCAGTGAAAGCTGGCGCGGCAGCGGCACCTCGCAGCCCAGCCGCCGGCAGGCTTCGTCGAGCGGCGCGCGCGCCCACGGCATGCCGGCGGCGATCTCCGCGCGATAGTGGTAGGTCGCCTGCGCCGCGAGTGCGAGCGCCGCGAGCGCCGACAGGGTCCACGACAAGGCCCGCCGCCGCGGGCGCAGCTCCTCGGCCATGAATGCGGGCAGCGGCTCGGTATCGTCGGGCGGGCGCGTATCGGGCCTGCGCGAAGGATCGAACAGCCCGAGCTGCGGCGAAGGCTCGAGCAGCAGCGGCTCGCCGCCCTCCTCCACCAGCGCCTGGATGCCGTCGAACACCGCGCCGCACTTGCCGCAGCGCACGCGGCCAGCGCGGGCGGCAAGCTGGCCGGGGACCACGCGAAACGCCGTGGCGCAGGTGGGGCAGCGGGTGATCAGGCTCATCTTCGCGCCCCGACGAGCAAGGCCCAGCCTTCCTGGAGCTCGCTTGCTTGCATGTCAAACCACGGCGCGTAGGCGGCCGCGACCTCGGCCGCCTGCGTTTCGAGGATGCCGGAAAGCGCGATACGCCCTGCAGCGGCCGCACGGGCGGCGAGCAAGGGGGCGAGGACGATCAGCGGCTGTGCAAGGATGTTGGACACCACGATGTCGTAGGTTGTCTGTGCGAGCGCCTCGGGCGGCGCTGCACGCAGGCCCACGCCGTTGACGCGGGCGTTGGCCGCGGCGGTCTCCACTGCCTGGGGATCCACATCCACGCCATCGACCAGCGCCGCGCCCAGCTTGGCGGCGGCGATCGCCAATATACCGGAGCCGCAGCCATAATCGAGCACGCGCTCCCCGCCCTGGATGCAGCGCTCGAGAAAAGCCAGCACGAGCCGCGTCGTCGGGTGGCTGCCGGTGCCGAAGGCAAGGCCCGGGTCCAGGCGCACCGCGGCTCTGCCCGTGGGCGGCTGGTGCCACGACGGGCCTACCCATAAGCGCGCGCCGATCTCGATCGGGGCGAACTGCGCCTGCGAGGTGCGCACCCAGTCCTCATCGGCCACCTCCCGGACGCAAAAGCGCGGCGCCGCCACGCCGCTCGCCCGCGCCGCCTGCTCGATCACGCGGCGAGGGTCGCTTCCCGCAGCGAGCAGGACATGCAGCGTCGGCTGCGGCGCATCGAGGTTATCGAGCGACACCGACAGCACGCCGGCTTCGAGGAGCGCTTCGCTGAAAGCCTCCGCCATCGCGGGGTCCAGGTCCAGCGTGAGGCCGAGCCAGGGCATTACTTCTTCTTCTTCTGCTCCTGAGCCAGCTTCTGCTCGAGATAGTGGATCGACACCGCGCCGCGCATGAAGCGGGTGTCGTTCAGCAGCTCCCGGTGCAGCGGTATGTTGGTCTGGATGCCTTCCACCACCATCTCGGACAGCGCGATGCGCATGCGGCTCATGGCCTGGTCCCGGCTCGCGCCGTAAGCGATCACCTTGCCCACCATGGAATCGTAATTGGGCGGCACCGTATAGCCCTGGTACACGTGCGAGTCCACGCGGATGCCGGGCCCGCCGGGCGGGTGGTACGACGTGATCTTGCCCGGCGAGGGCGTGAACCGGTAAGGGTCCTCGGCGTTGATGCGGCACTCCATGGCGTGGCCGCGCAGCTGGATGTCCTTCTGGCGATAGCGCAGCTTTTCGCCGGCGGCGATGTGGATCTGCTCCTGCACGATGTCGATGCCGGTGATCATTTCGGTGACCGGGTGCTCCACCTGCACCCGGGTGTTCATCTCGATGAAGAAGAACTCGCCGTCCTCGTAGAGGAACTCGAACGTGCCGGCGCCGCGGTACGCGATGCGGCGGCAGGCGTCGACGCAGCGCTCGCCGATCTTGTCGCGCAGCTTGGGCGGCAGGTCGGGGGCCGGCGCCTCTTCGATCACCTTCTGGTGGCGCCGCTGCAGCGAACAGTCGCGCTCGCCCAGATAGACCGCATTCTTGTGCGCGTCGGCGAGAATCTGGATCTCGATGTGGCGCGGCTGCTCCAGGTAGCGCTCGAGATACACCACGGGATTGGCGAACGCCGCCTGGGCTTCGGTGCGCGTCATGTTGACCGCGTTCAGCAGCGCGGCCTCGGTATGCACGACGCGCATGCCGCGCCCGCCCCCGCCGCCCGCGGCCTTGATGATGACCGGATAGCCCACCTTGCGCGCGATGCGCACTATTTCCTTCGGGTCGTCGGGCAGGGCGCCTTCGGAGCCCGGGACGCAGGGCACGCCGGCCTTGGTCATCGCCTGCTTGGCGCTTACCTTGTCGCCCATCAGGCGGATATTCTCGGGACGCGGTCCGATGAAGGCGAAGCCCGAGCGCTCCACCTTTTCGGCGAAGTCGGCGTTCTCGGAAAGAAAGCCGTAGCCGGGGTGGATCGCCTCGGCGTCGGTGACCTCGGCCGCGCTGATGATCGCCGGGATATTGAGGTAGCTCGCCGCGGCCGGCGGCGGGCCTATGCACACCGACTCGTCGGCGAGCTTGACGTACTTCGCCTCCGTGTCCGCTTCGGAGTGGACCACCACGGTGCGAATGCCCATTTCGCGGCAGGCGCGCTGGATGCGCAGCGCGATCTCGCCGCGGTTGGCGATCAGAATCTTTCCGAACATTTCAGCCCAGGATGAAAAGCGGCTGGCCGTACTCCACCGGCTGCCCGTTTTCCACCAGGATCGCCTTCACCACGCCCGCGGCATCGGCCTCGATCTCGTTCATGAGCTTCATCGCCTCGATGATGCACACGGTGTCGCCTTCCTTGACCGTCTGGCCGACCTCCACGAAGGGCTTCGCGTCCGGGGAGGACGAGCGGTAGAAAGTGCCGACCATCGGCGCCTTTATCACCGGTCCTTCGGGCACCGGCGCGGTTTCGGCCGCCGGCGATGCGGCGGGGCCGGGAGGCCGCGACTCGGTCGGCGACGGGGCGGAGGCCGGCGCGGCGGCATAGCCGGAGACGCTGACCTGCCCGCCCTTGACGATCTTTACCTTCTCTTCGCCTTCGGTGATCTCGAGCTCGGCGATGCCGGACTCCTGCACCAGGTCGATCAGCTTCTTCAGCTTGCGCAGGTCCATCGAACGCCCCGTGAGGAGAAGTGCAGCTTGTTGTTTATGTAGTTATGTACTTATCGCGGTTTTCGCCGCAGAAGGCGGCATTTTAGCGTAACAACGCCGCTAACGCTGCCTCCAGCTCCCGAGCCGAAAAGGCGCCCAGCTTTCGGCCGGCGAGACGCCCGCGGGAGTCCAGCAGTACGGTATACGGCAAGCCGCCCGTGGTATTGCCCAGTTCACGCATCAGATCTATTGCCGCTGCGCCTGCCAGCAGCACCGGATAGTGGATTTCGGTCGAGGTGATGAATTGACGGACGTTGGCAGCGCTGTCTACGGCGATGCCTACGACTTGCAGACCGTTCGCCGCATATTTTTGCTGCGCGGCGTTAAGCAACGGGATCTCCTCTCGGCACGGTGCGCACCAAGTTGCCCAGAAATTGCACACCAGGCCGTGCCCCTGCCATTCCAGCAGCGGGCGCATCCGCCCGGACAGGTCCGGGAAGCGACTTGCCAGGAGGTCGGCGGCGCCGCTTCGGCCCTGAAGGGTTAGTGCTGCGACCACGCCGCCAAGGGCAGCCGCACCCAAGGCGACTGCCCCGAGGGTCAGCGCGTCACGCCGGCCCGGGCTCATCGCGCACGAGGGCGCCCACTTCCGAGATACCCGCCCGCTCGGCGACGCGGCCGGCCTGCGTGGTCTTGAGCGCCACGCGCTCGTCGCGCGGATCGAAGATCGACAGGCGCAGCGGGGCCCCGTCCC
>DATACE010000371.1:0-2938 GCA_036259215.1 Burkholderiales bacterium
TGATGCCGTCGGCGCCGAGGTAAGGCGTACCGGAGATGTAGCTCGTCTCGTAGCTGATCGCGTCCTGGCAGAGGTTCTGGTAGGGCATGTAAAGGAGCTTGGTGCGCGGCGACCACGCCGACGGCTGCCAGTCCTTCGCGCCGGGGGAGGCCGGACAGATGTCGCGGATGGCGACGCCGAGCTGCGGCTTCTTCTGCGGGTTGTACTGCAGCCGCCCGCTCTTCAGGTCGACGCCGAGGGAAGTGGTGATGTGCACGAACGGCGTCGCCGAGAGCACTTCGCCGGTGGCGCGGTCGAGCACGTAGACGTAGCCGTTTCTTTCGGGCCGCACCAGCACTTTGCGCCCTTGCAGCTCCACGAGGATGTTCTCGTTGACGCCGTCGTAGTCGTGCAGATCGTGCGGGCTCCACTGGTAGAACCAGCGCGCCTGGCCGCTGTCCGGGTCGCGCGCGAAGATGCCCGAGGTCCACTTGTTGTCGCCGGGGCGCTGCTCGGGATTCCACGGCCCCGGGTTGCCGGTGCCGTAGTAGATGAGGTTGAGCTGCGGATCGTAGGAGATCCAGCCCCACGGCGTGCCGCCGCCGACTTTCCAGGCCTCCGGCGGCCAGCTCGCCACGCCCAGGTCCTTGCCCCGGTCCATGTCGTAGAACGGCTTGAACTGCGGCCCGATGAGCACATCCTTGTCCGGGCCGGTGCTGTAGGCGCGCCAGGCCACCTTGCCGGTTTTCGCGTCGAGCGCCGCAAGCCAGCCGCGCACGCCGAGCTCGGCGCCGCTGTTGCCCACCAGCACCTTGCCCTTCACCACGAGCGGCGCCATGGTCATGGTCTCGCCCTGGCGGATGTCGCCCAGGGTGGTGCGCCACAGCTCTCGGCCGCTCTTCGCGTCGAGGGCGATGGTCTGGTTGTCGAGCGTGTTGAAGAAGATGCGGCCCTCGGCGTAGGCGGCGCCGCGGTTCACCGTGTCGCAGCAGGCCACGCCCTGCGCCCCGGGATGCGGCTTGGGATCGAAGCGCCAGCGCGGCTTGCCCTGGAAATCCAGCGCGATGACGTGGTTGGGCCAGGGCGTGACGATGTAGATGAGGCCCTCGGCCACCAGCGGCGCGGCTTCGTGGCCGCGCTCCACGCCGGTGGAGAAGCTCCAGGCGAGCTTCAGCTCGCGCACGTTGCCGGCGTGGATCTCGTCCAGCTCGCTGTAGCGCGTACTGGCGTAGTCCTTCGCCGCCATGTGCCACTCGCCCTCCTGCGCATGCAGCAGGGAGGTCGCGCACGCGAGCAGCACCCCTGCCATACCGAGTCGCATGGGCAAGGTTGTAGCGCCCGCCGGGTTACAGCCTTCGCGCGACGGCAACGCCGAAAGGCGCATTCCGGTTCGCCGGTCGCCGTAGCCTCGCGCCGTTACGCTTACCGCGATGCGCTACGACCGCACCGCCGTGATCCTGCATTGGGTCGTCGGCCTCGCCGTGCTGGCGCAGTTCGCGCTGGGCTGGTGGATGCTGGGTGTGCCCAAGGGCGGCGACGGCGAGCGCGCCTGGTGGTTCAACCTGCACAAGTCGATCGGCATGACGCTCGGCGCGCTGGTGCTGCTGCGCCTGGCGTGGCGGCTGCGCGGCGCGCCGCCGGGCCTGCCGCTGCCGGCCTGGCAGCGCTTCGCCGCCGAGGCGAGTCACTGGGGCCTGTATGCCTGCATGCTCACCCTGCCGCTGTCGGGCTTCCTCGGCTCGGTGTTCTCGGGCTATCCGATCCGCTATTTCGGCCTGCGCCTGCCCGATGCGGCGCTCGCGTCGGCCCCGCTGAAAAACCTGATGTCGGCCGTGCACGAGACCGCCGCCTGGGCGCTCGCGGCGCTGCTCGCTTTGCATATCGGCGCCGCGCTGTGGCACCTCGCCCGGCGCGACGGCGTGTTCCGGAGGATGTGGATATGAAGCTGTTCCTGGCATTGATGCTGGCAGGCGGAGCGGCGTGGGCAAACCCCATGGCCTATGTTCCCAACGAGCGCTCCGGCACCCTGAGCGTGATCGATACGACGCTCGACCGGGTGGTGGGGGAGATTGCCGCCGGCAGCAAGCCGCGCGGCATCGCCATCAACGGCGAGCGCATTTACGTGAGCGACCAGCCGAAGAACGCGCTGCACGTGATCCACACGGGGCGGCGCGCCATCGAGCGCACCATCGCGCTCGGCGAATCGCCGGAGGGCGTGAGCCTGTCGCCCGACGGGCGCACCGTGGCGGTGGCAAGCGAGCTCGCCAACGCGGTGATCCTCATCGACGCGGCCAGCGGCGCGCTGCTCGCCACGGTGAAGACCGAGGGCCAGAACCCCGAGCACGCGGTGTTCAGCCCGGACGGGCGCTGGCTCTACGTCAGCGCCGAGGACGCCTCGCAGGTCGACGTGGTCGAGGTGGCGAAGAAAGCGCAGACCGCGCGCATCGAAGTGGGCAAGCGCCCGCGCGGCATCGCCTTCACCCCGGACGGCGCGCGCGCCTACGTCGCCTGCGAGCTCGCCAATACCGTCTACGCCATCGACGCGCGCGCGCACCGCGTGATCGTGCCGATCCCGGCGGGGGAGTTCTCCAACGGCGTGGCCATGCGCCCCGACGGCAAGCGCGTCTACGTGTCGAACGGCCGCGGCGCGAGCGTGTCGATCATCGACACGGCCACCAACGCGGTGGTGGCCACCGTGCCGGTAGGGCAGCGGCCCTGGAACATGGCCCTCACCCCCGACGGGCGCAAGCTCTACGTGGCCAACGGCCGCTCCAACAGCGTCTCGGTCATCGACACCGCCACGCAGCGGCGTGTGACCGACATCACGGTCGGCAGCTTTCCCTGGGGCGTGGCGATCTTCTAGCTGCTATTCTTTTGGGGCATGGACAGCCCCAAGACCGCTACCGTGGTCGCCGCGGCGCTCGGCCTGGTGATCGCCGGCGGCGTCGGCTACGGCCTG
>DATACE010000372.1:0-15607 GCA_036259215.1 Burkholderiales bacterium
GAGCGCCGCCATCAGCGCCGCCATGACGCTGGTCGTGGCAATCATCGCCTTCGCGCTGCTGCGCGGGGTGCGGCAGCCTCAGCCGGCAACCGTGGCGTAGCCGTACCAGAGCCCGACGCCGACCAGGGTGAGCGCCACCGCCACCGTGAGGCCGCGTCCGGAAAGGTGCCCCGAGAGCTTCGCGCCCGCATAGGTGCCGGCCACCAGCAGCGCGCCGAGCGAGGCACCGAGCGCCCAGTCGATGCGCCCTTCCAGCGCGTAGACCGCGCTCGCCGAGAACGCGATGGGCAGCTGCGCAGCGAGCCCCAGCGCGATGGCCGCCAGCGTCGGCGTGCGCATCGCCAGGAGCAGCGGAATCAGCGTCACCGGGCCGCCGGTGCCCGAAATGGCGGACGCGTAGCCGACCACCAGCCCGAGCGCGCTGAGCATACGGGTCGGCGGCATGCGTTCTTGCCCGAACGACTTTGAAATGAGCGCGTTGAGCCCGCTGCCGAGGCACAGCAGTGCGATGAATAGGCGCACCACGTCTACCGGCAGCCAGTCGAGCGTGGCGGCGCCCAGCGCGGAGCCCGCCGCTGCCGCGAGGCACAGCATCGCCACCGGCCGCGGCTCGAGGCGCGCGCGCCGCAGGTGGACGAAAGCCGCGTAGATGCCGGCGAACAGGAAGCCAAGCAGGCTTGCCGCCACCGCGCGCTCGAGCGGCACGCCGGCGGCCTGCGTGAGCACCGGCACCAGCAGCACGCCGCCGATGCCGGTGAGGCCGATGAGCAGGCCGGCGGCGAGCGCGGTTAGCGAGACGACCCAGACCAGCCGTTTTCCGTGATGTCGAAGGCGACCCCGTCGGGGTCGTGGTACTTCACCTCGTAGAAGCCCGTGCCGCCGACCGGCTCGCCCATCCAGTGACGGCCGCCGGCCGCCTCGATCGCCGTGCGCGTGGCCGCCAGGTCCTCGACCACGAAGCCGAAATGGTGCACGCCGACGAAGCTGCAGCCGCGCGCGCCGGCGAATTCCTCGCTCTTGTAGCGCAGGAAGGCGATGTTCACCACCCCGTCGCTCAAGTACACGCCCTGCGCGCCGGCCCAGTCGGTCTGCCCGACGCGCTGCAGCCCGAACGCCTGGATGTAGAACTCGGCCGCCTTTTCCGGATCGGGAACCGTGATGGCGATGTGGCGCAGCTTCGCCATGTCAGTGCTTGAGGTTGCGGTCGAAAAAGTCCAGCGTGCGCTTCCACGCCTGCTCGGCCGCCTGCGGGTTGTACTCCAGGGGCGGCAGCTTGCGCTCGTTGGCCTGCTCGTTGGCGAAGGCATGCTTCGCCTTGTAGCGGTAGAACTCGAATTTCACCCCGGCGTCGCGCAGCTTCTTTTCCAGCTCGTCCACCTTGTCGATTGGGAAGAACTGGTCTTCAGTGGCGTAGTGGCCGAGCAGCGGCGCCTTGATCCGCGACGCATCGACGTACTCGAGCGGCGGGAAGCCGTACCAGGCGGCGCAGGCGTCGGCCTCCGGCACGTTCACTGCTGCGAGCAGCGTGAGCGCGCCGCCCATGCAGAAGCCGGTCACGCCGGCCTTGGCGCTGCCCGAGCTCTTCAGGTGCTGCACGGCGCCGCGCACGTCCTGTCCGGCGGCTTCGCCGAAGTTCAGGCCGCCCATGAGGTGCTCGGCCTCTTTCGCATCGAGCGTGCTCTTGCCGCGGTACAGATCCGGCACCAGCGCGCGGTAGCCCAGCTTGGCCAGGCGATCGGCGACGCCGCGGATCTGCTCGTTGAGGCCCCACCACTCCTGGATCACCACCACCCCGGGCGCGGCGGCGCCGCCCGACGGTTCCGCGAGATAGCCCTCGACGCTTTTGCCGTCGGGCCGCTTGAAGCTCGTCATCTTGCCCATGTCGCCTCCTTTGCAGGGAGCGGCAATCTTAGGGCAACCACTGCAGCCGGGAGAAGCCTTCCTCGCAGTCCCAGGGGATCCTGCTGTTGGATATGAACGCGGTCTCCCATGGATGGCCCATCACCGGCGTAATGCGCGGGCGCTCGGCGCGCAGCCCGGCCTGGAACAGCGCCATGTGGCGCGCCTCGGTGGCATCGAGCTGCAGGCTGAAGCCGAAGTGCGCCGTGCCGTCCTGCATCAGCACGCGCGTCACCAGCGCCTCCTGCCCGGAAGCGAGCCGCATGGAATGTGTGTGCACGAAAGCAATCAATCGGGGTCAGAGCACGGATTCCCAACCGGGCTCCGACCCCGAATTCTAGGCGGTCAGCTTTTCCAAGGCAGCGGCAACGCCGCGCCGTCGGGCAGGAAGGTGCCGACCGGCGAAGCCGAGAAGGCGGCGAGCGTCTTCAGCGGCATGGCGCCGGTGTTGACGATCCGGTGCGGCCGGTGAGGCGGCAGCACGAGGGTGGTGTCCGGACCGAAAGCGATAACCTTGCCGTCCAGGTGCAGCTCGCCAGTGCCTTCGACTACCAGCACCACTTCCTCGCAATCGTGCTGGTGCGGCGGCGTGGCGCTGCCGGGCGCCATGCTCTGGCGCCATACCGACAGGTGCGACAGGCCCTGCTCGCCGCCGGCCAGCGTGAGGTGCTCGATGCCGGGCAGCTGCGCGCCTTCGCGCCCGGCGTTGTTCAGTACGTTTTGCATGGCGATTCTCCGTAGCGGTTGCGGACGAGCAGTATCGGCGCGCTGGACTCCCGAGAGAAGAGCAACAACAATCACGACACCATGGACAAAAAGTCGGCAATCCCCGGCGCCAGCGTGCGCCTGCTGCAGGCCTTCGCCGAGGCGGCGCGCCACGGCAGCTTTGCCATGGCGGCGCGCGAGCTCGGGCTGTCGCCTTCGGCGATCGCGAAAAGCGTGCTGCGCCTGGAGCAGCAGCTCCGGCTGCGCCTGTTCCAGCGCACTACGCGCCGCGTCACGCTGACCCAGGAAGGCGAAGCGTTCTACGCGCGCTGCAGGCGCGTGCTGGACGAGCTTAGCGAGCTGTCCTCGGTTGCCGCCGAAGCGGTGCGCGCGCCCGCCGGCACGCTGCGCATCGACGCGCCGGTAACCTACGGCAAGAACGTCATCGTGCCGGTCGTGGCGCGGCTCGCCGCCCGCCATCCGGCGCTGCGCCTCGATCTGCGCCTGTCCGACCAGTACGCCGACGTCATCGCCTCCGGCGTGGACGCCGTGGTGCGCGTGGGCGAGATCGCGGATGCCCGGCTGGTGGCGCGGCGCATCGGCGAGCAGCAGCTCGTGGTGCTCGGCGCGCCGGCGTATTTCAAGCGCCGCGGCAAGCCGCGCAGGCCGCAGGAGGTCGAAGGGCACGACTGCGTGCTGTTCCGCATGCCCACCAGCGGCCGCCATCGGCCCTGGGAGTTCCTGGTGAAGCGCAAGTCCCTCGTGCTGCATCCGCCGCCCCGGCACGAGCTGAACGAAGGCGAAGGCATGGTGAGCGCCGCCTGCGCCGGCCTCGGCCTGGTGCAGATCCCGCACTTCATGGCCGACGCCGCGGTGAAGTCGGGCGCGCTGGAAGAGGTGCTGGCGGCCTACCGGCCCAAGCCCACGCCGATTTCGGTGGTGTTCCCCACCCACCGCCACATGCCGCCCCGGCTGCGCGTGTTTATCGACGCGCTAGCAGGGGGCTGAGCCCGCTGCGCGCCACGCGGCCGTGCAGCTCGCGCCCGAGCGCCTGCTCGCACAGCTCGGCGGCGGCGAGCAGCCCGTCGAGCCGGATGCCCGTGTCGATGCCCATGGCCTCGAACAGGTTGACGAGGTCCTCGGTGCACACGTTGCCGGTGTGGCCGCCGCCGTACTTCACCTTCGCCGGGTGCCCGCCGACCCCGCCGAAGGACGAATCGAAGTGGCGCACGCCCGCTTCGTAGGCGGCGACGCAGTTCACCAGTCCCGTGCCGCGCGTATCGTGGAAGTGCGCGATGGGAATCACGGAAGGAGGCAATTCCTTTATCAAGTCGCGGACGGCTCGCGGGGTCGCCATGCCGGTCGTGTCGCCGAGCGCCACGTGCTCCACCCCGAGCGCGACGAAGCGCTCGACATCCGCCACCACGGCTTGCGGATCCACCCGTCCTTCGAACGGGCAACCGAACGCCACCGACACCGTGCCGACCAGGCGAAAGCCTCCCCGGGCGGCGGCCACCATGTCGGCAATGTTCCTCCACTGTTCGCTGCGCGTGCGGTTGAGGTTTTTCTGCGTGTGCGACTCGGTGGCCGACACCAGCAGGCTGATTTCGTTGGCGCCGTAGCCGGCTTCGCGGTCCGCCAGGGCGCGTTCGACCGCTTTCGCGTTCGCGCAAGTGGCCTTGTAAAAAACAGAAGGATGACGAGACAGCGACTTCAGCAATTCGCTCGCATCGGCGAACTGCGGCACCACCCTGGGATTGGAGTAGGAAGTGGCCTCGACGCGCGGAAAGCCGAGCGCGGCAAAGCGCTCCACCAGCGCGCGCTTGGTGGCGGTGGGCACGAAGGCGGGCTCGTGCTGCAGCCCGTCGCGCGCGAAGCACTCGCACAGCGTCACCGCGGCCATGGTTGACAGTATCAACCATCCCGGTTTAAAAGGTCAACGATGGCGCTCGAGATCCACCCCATCAACGGCTTCATCGGCGCGGAGGTGCGCGGCGCGCACCTGGGGCGCCTGGACGACGCCGCCTTCGGCGTGCTGCACGACGCCCTCGCGCGCTACGAGGTGCTCGTGTTCCGCCGCCAGGACATCACGCTGGAGGAACAGATGGCCTTCGGCGCGCGCTTCGGTCCGCTGTCGGTGCATCCGTTCTCGCCCAACCTCGACGACAAGCCCCAGGTCATCGTGCTCGACTACTCCGCCGACCACCCGGCGGCGCGCACGGACATCTGGCACGCCGACGAGACCTTCCGGCCCAATCCGCCCATGGCCACCCTGCTGCGCGCGCGCGTGGTGCCCGAGCGCGGCGGCGATACCTGCTTTGCGAGCATGACGGCCGCCTACCGGGGCCTGTCGGAGCGCATGCAGCGCCATATCCACGGCCTGGAGGCGCTGCACGATTTCAAGCCGTTTCGCTCGCTGTTCGGCAATACGCCCGAGCACCGGCGGCGCCTGCGCGAGCTCGAGGACGAGTTTCCCAATCCCTGGCATCCGGTGGTGCGCGTGCATCCGGTCAGCGGACGGCGCGCCATCTACGTCAATCCGCAGTTCACGCTGCGCATCCGCGACCTGAAGGAGGACGAAAGCAGCGCGCTGCTCGGCTTCCTGTACGCGCAGGCGAGCGTGCCGGAATACCAGCTGCGCGTGAAATGGGAAGTCGACACGGTGGTGCTGTGGGACAACCGCTCGGTGCAGCACTACGCGCCGCACGACTATTACCCGCAGCGCCGCACGATGGAGCGCGTCACCGTCACCGGCGAGGTGCCGGTCGGCGTCAGCGGCGAGTACACGCCCGAGACGGTCGAAGGCCTGGGCGAAGTGAACCCGAAAGGGCCGCCGCGCAAGCCGCCGGTGCGCGAGTTCGAGCGGCACCTGTGATCGCCATCGATCCGCGCGATCCGCGCACCCAGCCCGAAAGCGTGGTCGCGGGCTACGTCCAGACCGGCTGGCGCTGGCCGGCGCAGCCCCTGACGCGCCGCGCGCCGGGCCCGGCGGAACTCAGCGGGCCGCGCGATCTTTCCCCCCGGCTCCCGCTGGTACGCGGGGATCTCGCCGGCTACGGCGACAAGCGCGCCATCGGCCAGCTCATTCACCTGCGCACCCGCGTAGTGGACGAGGACGGCGCACCGATGCCCGGCGCCATGGTCGAGATCTGGCACTGCAACGCCGCGGGCAAGTACATTCATCCGAACGACGAGCACGACGCGCCGGTCGATCCGAACTTCTACGGCGCGGCGCGCCTGCTCACGGCCGAAGACGGCCTTATCGAGCTGCGCACCATCAAGCCCGCGGCCTACCCGGTGCCGGGCACCGGCGGCTGGTGGCGCCCGCCGCACGTGCACTTCTCGGTATGGGGCCGGGTGTGGCTCTCGCGCCTGGTCACGCAGATGTTCTTCCCCGGCGAGCCGCTGAACGAGCACGACGCCATCCTGAACGCGGTGCGCGATCCCGAAGCGCGCAGCCGCTGCATCGCGCGCCTGGTGCCGAAGGAGAACGTGCTGGTGTACGAATACCAGCTCGTGGTGCGCGGCCGCAAGGCAAGCCCAGGCATGCCGTGAAACGCCTGATCCCGACCGCCGAGATGACTCTCGGCCCGTTCTTCCCCCGCGAGTTCGCCGCCGGCGCCAACGACCTCACGCAGCTCGCCGGCCAGCCGGTCGAGGGCGAGGTGATCGAGGTCACCGGCACCGTTACGCAGCTCGACGGCAAGCCGCTCGACAACCTGGTGCTGGAGATCTGGCAGGCCGATTCCCGGGGACGCTACGACAACCCCGCTTTCCTCGGATGGGGACGCGCGGCGACGGACGCGAATGGGGTTTACTTCTTCAAGACGGTGAAACCGGGTGGGAGGGCGCCGTCGATCAATTTCCTCCTGCTGTATTCCGGCCTGATGCGCCAGCTCCAGACGGTGATGCATTTCGAGCCGGGCAACCATCCGGAAAGCCTGGTGGCGAAAAAGGAGGGCCCGAACCGCTATCGCTTCGACATCAGACTGCGGGGCGAGGGCGAGACTCCGTTTTTCGAAGATTGATGCCCGGCATCCGCGAACTGCTCTCGTATCGCCTGCATCTCGTCGCTAACCTGCTTTCGCGCGGCGCGGAGCTGCGCTACCGGCGCGAGTTCGGCGTCAGCCTGTGGGAGTGGCGCACCATCGCGCTGCTCGGCGCGGTCACCGAGCCGCTGTCGCTCAACCACCTGGCGCACGCGGCGGGCATCCACAAGAGCCAGATGAGCCGCGTGGTGTCCGGGCTTACCCGGCGCAAGCTGGTGCTGCGGGCGGCCGACGCCGACGACGCGCGCGGCGTGCGCCTCACCCTGAGCAAGAGCGGCCGCAGGCTGTACGAAGGGCTGATCGGCGCGGCCGCGGAAAGGGACGCTGCGTTCCGCAACTGCCTTTCAAGCAGAGAAAGACAGATCTTCGATCAGGCCCTGGTGAAGCTGGCGGGCCAGGCGCGCGAGCTGATCCAGCAGGAAAAAAAATGAAGACACGCATCACCGAGCTGCTGGGCATCCAGCATCCGATCTTCCAGGCGGCGATGAGCTGGGCGTCGTCGAACGCGCCCTTGATCGTCGCGGTGTCGAATGCGGGCGGGCTCGGCGTGATCGCCGCCGGGCCGATGCGCCCGACCGATTTTCGGGCGGCCCTGGACGAGATTCGCGCAAAAACCAAGCGGCCTTACGGCGTCAACATCCCGCTCAACAACCCGCGCGCCGCGGAGCTGCTGGACATCGCCTGCGAGGCGCGCATCCCGGTGATGGTGGCCTCGCAGGGCGGGCCGCGCGAGCACCTGGCGCGCTTTCGCGCCGTCGGCACCAAGTGGCTGCACGTGGTGGCATCGGTCGAGCATGCAAGGAAGGCGGAAGCCGCGGGCGTGGATGCGCTGGTGGTCGACGGCGCGGAGGCGGGCGGCCACCCGCCGCCCTCCGAAGTAAGCACGCTCGTGCTGGTGCGCCGGGTAGTGAAGGCGGTGCAGCTTCCGGTGGTCGCAAGCGGCGGCGCCGCCGACGGCGCCGGCATCGCCGCGCTGCTCGCCCTGGGCGCCGAGGCGGTGCAGCTCGGCACGCGCTTCATCGCCACCCCCGAGGCAAGCGTGCACGAGAACTACAAGCGCGCCGTGCTCGCCGCCGACGTCCACCAGACCGCCCTGGTCGGCCCCCGCAGCCTGCCCATCCGCCAGCTGCGCAATGCCTTTTCCGAAAAGTACCGGCAGGCCGAGCGCGCCGGCGCGTCGGCGAGCGAGCTCGAGGCGATCTTCAAGAGCGCTTCCCTGAAGCAGGCGGCGCTCGAAGGCGACGTCGAGTGGGGCAAGGTCGAAGCCGGCCAGAGCGCCGGCCTGATCGAGGACATCGTGCCCGCCGCCGAGCTGGTGCGGCGGCTGGTGGCCGAACTGGAGGAAGCCCGACAAAGGCTCGCCGCGCTATGACCCAAAATCAGGGACAGACCCCATTTCTGCGGGTGGAGGATCGCGGCGCCGTGCGCATCCTGACGCTGAACCGCCCCGAGAAGCGCAACGCGCTCAACGCCGAGTTGACCGGGGCGCTGCTTGCTTCGCTCAAGCAAGCCGAAAAGGAGGCCGGGATCGGCTGCGTGGTGCTGACCGGCGCGGGGCAGGGCTTTTGCGCCGGCGCGGATCTTTCGGAATTCAAGGGGCTGCAGGATCCGCAGGCCGCCGAGCAGCGCGCCGAGCTCACCATGCGGCTGCATCTTGTCTTCACGCAGATCTCCAAGCCGGTGGTGGCCGCGATCAACGGCGCGGCCATGGGCGGGGGCGCCGGCCTTGCGCTCGCCGCCGACATGGCGGTCATGGCGGAAAGCGCGAAGCTCGGCTACCCCGAAGCGAAGCACGGCATCGTGGCTGCGATCGTGATGGCCAACCTCGTGCGCCAGGTCGGGCGCAAGGCGGCCTTCGAGCTGGTGGCGCTCGGAGAACCGGTCGATGCCGCGCAGGCCCTGCGCCTTGGCATGGTGAACCGGGTTTCCCGCAATGAAGCGGTCCTGGCCGACGCGGTTTCCCTGGCAGAAAAGCTCGCCGCCGTTGCGCGCCCGGCGATGGCCGAGACCAAGCGCCTGTTCCACGAGGTGGCCGACCTCGCGCTGGGGCCGGCGCTGGAGCGCGGGCGCGACACCAACCGGCGCATGCGCAATTTCCAGAAGCTGGGCGGGGCGAAATGAAGCCGCTCGACCACCTCACCATCCTGGATCTTTCGCGCGTGCTGGCCTGCCCGTTCGCCTCGATGATCCTTGCGGAGCTGGGCGCGCGCGTCATCAAGGTGGAGCAGCCCGGCAGCGGCGACGAGACGCGCGGCTTCGAGCCGCAGCTGGCAAAGGACAGCGCCTATTACTTCGCCTGCAACCGCTCGAAGGAGTCGATCACGGTCGACCTGCGCTCGGGCGAAGGCAAGGAGACGATCCGCAAGCTCGCGGCGCGGGCCGACGTGCTGGTGGAGAACTTTCCGGTGGGCACGCTCGGCAGGTACGGCCTGGACTTCGCCTCGCTCTCGGCGCTTAACCCGAGGCTGGTCTACGTATCCTGCACCGGCTTCGGGCAGACCGGTCCCTATGCGCGCAGGAAGGGCTACGACACGGTGTTCCAGGCGATGGGCGGCCTCATGAGCCTTACCGGCGAGCGCGGCGGCGGGCCGGTGAAGCCGGGGCTGCCGGTCGCCGACCTCACGTCGGGCCTGTGGGTTGCCATTGCCATCCTTGCCTCGCTCGCCGGCCGGGAAAAAAGCGGAAAGGGATGCCAGGTCGACTTCTCGATGCTCGACGGCCAGGTGGCGCTGCTCACGCTCGCCGCCGCGCGCTACTTCGCCCTGGGCGAAGTGCCGCCGCGCCTGGGCACCGAGCACCCCGGGCGCGTGCCCTCTGCCACCTTCCGCTGCCGCGACGGCAAGTTCGCGCACATCACCGCGAGCGACCAGCACTGGGAGCCGCTGTGCAAGGCGCTCGGCATCGAGCAATGGGGACGCGCTTTTCCCACCAACGAGATTCGTGTGGAAAAGCGCGACGAAGTCATGCGGCAGCTCACCGATGCCATCACGCGGCTCGAGCGCGGCGAGCTGCTGAAAATCCTCGACGAGGCCGACGTTCCCGTGGGCCCGGTGAACGACGTTGCCGAAATCCTGCGCGACCCGCACGTACGCGCGCGCCGGATGGTGGGCAGCTTCGATTATCCGGGCGTGGGGGAATTCAAGGCGCTCGCGCTGCCCTACAAGTTCCTCGGCTGGGACAATCCCGAGATCGGCCGGCCGCCGGCGCTCGGCGAGCATACCGAGAAGATCCTGGCGGAGCTGAAGTGACGCTCGCCTTTGCCGTTAACGCGGGCGTGGCCACCATCACGCTCGACCGGGCCGAGGCGCGCAATGCGCTCAACCTGCAGATGTGCGAGGCGCTGCGCGATGCCGCGCTGCGTGCGGCAGCGCACGCGCAGGTCAGGGTGGTGTTCGTGCGCGGCAGCGGTCCGGTGTTCTGCGCCGGCGCCGACGTCAAGGAGCGCGCCGGCATGAGCGAGGACCAGGTGCGCCAGCGCCGCATGAAGGGCTTCGCCGCGTACGAGGCGCTCGAATCGCTGCCCATGCCGTCGGTTGCGCTGGTGCAAGGCGCGGCGCTCGGCTCGGGCGCGGATATCGCCGCGGCGTGCGATTTCATCGTTGCCACGCCCGACGCCGTGTTCGGCACGCCGGAGGCCCAGCGCGGCACGGTGGGGGCAACCCAGCGCTTGCCGCGCGTGCTGGGCAAGCGCCTCGCCAAGGACCTGATGTTCACCGGCCGGCGGCTCACCGCCGAGGAAGCGAGGATCGCGGGCCTGGTTTCCCGCATCAGCGCCGATCTCGATCGGGAGATGCAGAGCATCGCAAAGGCGATCCTCCAGGCGCCCGCGGAAGCCCTGCGCCTCGCCAAGCAATGCATCGACCGCGGCGTCGAGCTCGACCCGCGCGGCGCGCGGGAGGTGGAGCTTGAAGCCATCGAGCGGCAGCTCGCGTCCGGCAAGTGGATGGGCAAGGCATGACCTGGAAGGCGCAAACGCTCGGCGAGGTGCTGCAGTCGCGTGATCAGGGCGCCGAAGCGCTGGTGACGCGCGAGGCGCGTTTCACATACGGCGAGCTGCTGGACAAGGCCAAGGCCGCGGCGGGGGGCATGCAGGCGATGGGCCTGGGGCACGGCGACCACGTCGGCATCCTGATGGGCAACGACGAGAACTGGCTGGCGCTGTTCTACGGCGCGGCGCTGATCGGTGCGGTGACGGTGCCGGTAAACACGCGCTTCAAGGCGCCCGAGATCGATTTCTGCCTGAAGCAGGCGCAATGCAAGGCGCTGTTCTACGCCGAGCGCTTTCTCAACATCGACTTCGGCGCCATGGTGCGGGAAACGGGGTTTTTAAGGGCTTCATCACAGATCCCATCCGGGTCATTTCAACCCGTGACGGTAAAGCCTGAAGACGTGCTGCTCATCCAGTTCACCTCCGGAACGACCGCCTACCCCAAAGGCGCGATGCTCACGCACGACAGCATGCTGCGCGACGCGTGGGCCGCGGGCTCGCGCATCGGCATCCGCGCCGAGGACCGCTATTTCAACTGCCGGCCGTTCTTCCACGTGGCCGGCACCACGCTGTCGGCACTGATGGCGCTGGTGAGCGGGGCGTGCCTGGTGACGCTGCCCACCTTCGAGGCCGGCGCAGCACTCGAGATGATGGAACGCGAGCGCTGCACGCTGCTGTCGGGCAACGACACCATCATGCAGATGCTCATGGGACACGCCGACTTTGCGAAGCGCAGGCTCTCGCTGCGCGGCGGCTGGGCGGCGGCCGGACCGCAGACCATGCGCGCCGTCATCGATGTGCTCGGCGCAAAGCACATCTGCGCCGCCTACGGCCTGTCGGAAGCCTCGCCCAACGTGGTGATGAGCGACTGGCGCGATGCCGAGGAGCTGAGGGTCAACGGATTGGCTCTCCCTCACCCCGGAGTGCAAGTCAGAATTGCTCGCGACGGAGAAATCCAGGTCAAAGGCTGGAACGTGATGAAGGGCTACTGCAACAACGCCGAGGCCAATGCCAAGGCGTTCACCGCGGACGGCTGGCTGCGCACCGGCGATCTGGGCGAGCTTACCGTCGACGGGCGCCTGCGCATGATCGGCCGGCTGAAGGACGTGTTTCGCGTGGGCGGCGAGAACGTCGCGCCGGCCGAGGTGGAGGAAGTGCTGCTCGCGCACCCGGCGGTGCAAACCGCGCAGGTGGTCGGCGTGCCTGACGAGCGCCTGGGCGAAGTGCCTTGCGCTTACGTGACCTTGAAGTCCCATCACTCGGTGCCGGAAAGCGAATTGATCGAATGGTGCAAGACGCGCTGCGCCAACTTCCGCGTGCCGCGCTATCTGCGGATCGTCGAGGACTTCGAGGTCATCGGCATGACGGCGAGCGGCAAGGTGCAAAAGGCCCGCCTGCGCGAGCACGCGCTGCGAGAGTTCAACCTATGAAAATGCGCGGTGCAGATGTTCTTGCGCGCGCGCTGGCCGCCGCGGGGACGAGATATCTCTTTACGCTGTCGGGTAACCACGTGATGCCGGTGTTCGACGCGGCGCTGGACGCCAAGCTCTCGCTCATCCACGTGCGCCATGAAGCCGCCGCGGCGCACATGGCGGATGCCTGGGGCAGGCTGACCGGCCAGCCGGGCATCGCGCTGGTGACCGGCGGGCCCGGCCACGCCAACGCGGTGGCGGCCCTGTATACCGCCCTCGCCGCCGAATCGCCGATGGTGCTGATCTCCGGCCACGCGCCGCTCGATGAGCTCGGCAAAGGCGCTTTTCAGGAAATGCGGCAGGCCGACATTGCCGCCCCGCTCACCAAGGCCTCGTGGACCGCGCAATCGGCGGACACGCTGGGAGACGACGTCGTGAAAGCCTGGCGCATCGCGTGCAGCGGCCGTCCCGGCCCGGTGCATTTGAGCGTGCCGAACGACGTGCTGGATGAGGTGACGGACAGTGCTGTTCCGCCGTCGGCGGCATTTAAGATCGAAAAGCGAACGGCAGCCGTACCCGAGGCCTTGCTCAATGCCAAGCGTCCGCTCATCATCGCGGGTCCCGCGCCGATGCGCGAAAAGCTCGACTGCGGCATTCCGGTAATCGGCATGGAAAGCCCGCGCGGCGTGAACGACCCGAGCCTCGGGCGCCTGGCCGGCGTGCTGAAGCAGGCGGACGTCGTCCTGCTCGCCGGCAAGCCGCGCGACTTCACGCTGCAGTTCGGCAAGGCGTTCGCGAAGGACTGCCAGGTCTTTGAAGCGGAGGGGCTGCCGAGTTTTTTCCGAATCAAACCCACCTCCTGGTACGACGAAGTGCACGCAGCGCTGCGCTACCGGCCGCCAGCGTGGCAGGCGATCCAGTCGACAGCCCACCCGGTCGCCGTGTGCCGCGAGGTGCAGAAGCTGCTCGAGGCGCCGGACGCGGTGCTGGTGAGCGATGGCGGCGAGTTCGGGCAGTGGGCGCAGGCCTGCCTGTCCGCGCGGCGCCGGGTGATCAACGGGCCGGCCGGCTCCATCGGGTCGGCGCTGCCGTTTGCCGCGGCGGCGAAGCTCGCCTTCCCGCACGCACGCGTCGTGGCGATGCTGGGCGACGGCACCTTCGGCTTCCACTTGTCGGAGATCGATACCGCCGTGCGCTATGGCCTCGACTATCTCGCGGTAATCGGCAACGACGCCACCTGGAACGCCGAGTACCAGATCCAGCTGCGCGCCTACGGCGCCGCGCGCGCGCACGGCTGCGAGCTCTTGCCGACGCGCTACGGCGCCGCCGCCGCCGCCCTCGGGGCGCACGGCGAGGATGTTCCGTCTTTCGGTGGCTTGAGAGCCGCGCTCGATCGGGCGGCCGCCTCCGGAAAACCTGCCTGCGTCAACGTGATGATCGAGCGCGTCGCCGCGCCAAAATACTAATCACTGGCGAATGCCGAGGGTCGTGACGAGGTTGCTGTAGAGCTCGTACTGCTCCTGCATGAACTTGTTGGACTCCGCCGGGGAGCGGATGGCGGCGATGCCGCCGATGCGCGCGTTGCCCTTCTGCCATTCCGGATCGTTCGCGAGCTTCGCGAATACCTCGGCCCACTTGTCGACCACTTCCCTGGGCAGGCCGGGCGGCCCCATGAGCGCGGTCCAGCCCACGATCTTGTTCATGTCCGGAAAGCCGGTTTCGGCGGCGCTGGGTGCATCCGGCAGCTCGGCAAGCCGGGTGGGCGTGACGAACAGCGGCCGCAGGGCGCCAGCCTTCACCTGGCCGATGACCGTGGGCGCGTTGTTGCATGCGAACTGCACTTGGCCGCCGAGCACCGCGCTGGTGACCTCGCCGCCGCCCTTGTAGTGGATGCCCACGGCGTGGTCCTTGGTGAGCCCGGCGAGCGTCATGAAGTATTGCGCCGCCATGTTCTGGCTGGTGCCGGGCCCCGCGGTGGAGAAATTCAGCTTGCCCGGATTGCGGCGGATCTCCTCGACCAGGTCGCGCGCCGTCCGAAACGGCGAGTCGCTCTTCACGAAGCACACGTAGGGATTGAGCTCGATCAGCGAGAGCATGGTGAACTCGTTCCACTTGTACGGCAGCTTGGAGTCGAGCGCCGGCAGGATGGCGTGCGTGGCGATGCGCGCGACGAGCAGCGTGTACCCGTCCGGGGCGGCGTTGCGCACCGCCATGGCGCCGATCGCGCCCGACGCGCCAGTACGGTTCACCGGCACGATCGACTGGTTGTTCAGGTACTTCGACGCGTGCACGGCGACGTTGCGCCCGGAGAGATCGGAATCCCCGCCGGCGGCGAACGGGATGATCAAGGTGATCGGCTTGCTCGGGTAACCCTGCGCCGAGGCGCCCGACGCGATCGCGAGCGCCACGATAGCCACCAGTTTTTTCACGGTATGCTCCTCCTCTGGAATGCACACTGTACCTGTCCGCGGGCCGGGTGTCTGGTACGGGCGCGAGCTTGCCGCCCGCCGCGACTGGATCCGCGAGTTCAGCGCCGGCGAGCTGGCGGAAATACGGGCCGCGGTCGAAGCTGCGCGCGGCGTCCCGCCCGACCGGCTGTCCCCCGATACCTTCCGTCTGCCGCGCCTGGGCCCGGTCCTCAAGGAAATTCTTGCCGAGCTGCTCGAAGGCCGCGGCTTCGTCCTGCTGCGCGGCCTGCCGGTGGAGCAGATGACACGCGAGGAGCAGGCGATTGCCTACCTCGGCATGGGCTCCTGGCTCGGCGGCTTCCGCTCGCAGAACGCCAAGGGCCACCTCCTCGGGCACGTCAAGGACCTGGGCCTGAACATCCAGGATCCGCGGGTGCGCTATTACCAGACCAACCGCAAGCTCGAATACCACACCGACTCGGTGGACCTGGTCGGGCTGCTGTGCCTGAAAGCGGCGAAGGCGGGCGGCGAGAGCTACCTCGCGAGCTCCATGACCGTCTACAACGAGGTGCTGGCGCGCCGCCCGGACCTGGTGCCCGCGCTGTTCGAGCCTTTCCCGACCGACCGGCGCGGCGAGGTGCCCGAGGGCATGCGGCCGTGGTTCGACATCCCGATCTTCCACTGGCACGCGGGCAGGCTCTCGTGCATCTATGTCCGCCAGTACATCGAGTCGGCGCAGAAGCTGTTTGCGCAGGCGCGGCGCCTGACGCAGCAGCAACGCGAGGCGATGGACCTCATCGACGAGCTTTGCAACGACCCGGCGATCCATCTCTCCATGGACTTTCGCCCGGGCGACATCCAGCTGCTGCACAACCACCAGATTTTGCATTCGCGCGGCGACTTCGAGAACTGGCCCGAGCCCGAGCGCCATCGCCACCTGCTGCGCCTGTGGATGGCGCCGCCCGAAGCGCGGCCGCTGCCGGAGGTGTTCGCCCCGCGCTACGGCAGCGTCACGCCGGGTGACCGGGGCGGCATCGTGCTGGGGACGAGGCTCAAAGTACCCTTTGAGGCGGAGTAACCCTCTTAGAGCCCGAAGACGCGCCGTCCACGGGAAATCGGGGTCAGAGCCCGAATTCCCAATCGGGC
>DATACE010000373.1:0-12614 GCA_036259215.1 Burkholderiales bacterium
CCGAGTCGCAGGTAATCTGCGAGTACCTGGAAGACGCGTATCCGCAGAACGCGCTGCTGCCGCGCGACCCGTTCGAGCGCGCCAAGGTGCGCGAGCTTGTCACGCACCTGGAGCTGCACCTGGAGCTGGTGGTGCGCCGGCTCTACGGCCAGGTGTTCTTCAAGCGCGGCAACCTGTCCGAGGAAGCCAGCCAGGCGGTGCAGCGCGACCTCGCCAAGGGGGTGCGCGCTTTCCGGGCGCTGGCGAGGTTCGACCCGTATCTCGCCGGCAGGGACCTGACGCTGGCCGACTGCGCCGCCTTCGTGCATCTGCCGCTCGTGTCGCTCGCGAGCAAGCTCGCCTACGGGCGCGACGCGCTCGAGGAGCTTGCCGAGGTGAAGCCGTACCTGAGCATGCTGGGCGAGCGCCCGGCCTTCCAGCGCGTCAACGAGGAGCGCAAGGCCGCGACCCTGCAGTGAGCGGCGATCCTCAGCAGTGAGCGGCTACCAGGAGTACCTGCGCTTCCTCGTCACCCTGACGGCGGTGCTTGACCCGTTTCTCGCGGTGCCGATTTTTCTCAGCGTCACGGCGATGGGCGACGCGCAGGCGCGCCGGCGCCTGGCCAACGTGGTGACCCTCACCGTGTTTCTGGTGCTGAGCGGCGCGGCCATCTTCGGCGAGGCGCTGCTGCGCGTTCTCGGCGCGAGCCTGCCGGCGTTCCAGGTGGGTGGCGGGCTGGTGCTGCTGCTCATGGCGCTCGCCATGCTCAACGCGCAGGCCGGCGGCATGCGCCAGTCGCGCGCCGAGGCCGAGGAGCTCGAGTCGCGTCCCATGTCGGGTGTGGTGCCCCTTGCCGTGCCGCTGCTCGCCGGGCCGGGCGCCATCAGCACCACCATCATCGCCGCGCAGGCCGGCGGCGCCGCGCATACCGGTGTACTCATTGCCTGCGTCGCGCTGGTGTGCTTCATCCTGTGGTGGATCCTGCGCGTTGCCGACGCCGTGGGCCCGCGCATGGGAACCACCGGCCTCAACATTGCCACGCGCCTGCTCGGCCTGCTGCTCGCCGCCATCTCCATCGAGACCATGGCGCTCGGCCTGCGCGCGCTTTTTCCCGGGCTGAACTAGAGCCGCAGCGGATCGCGCGGCGCGCGCTCCTCGAGCACGTCTTCCATGCGTGCGCGCACCGCGCCCTTGATCGCCGGATGCGTGAGGATGTAGAAGCGCTGCGCCTTCACCGCCGCGACCACGGCCTGCGCCACGTCGTCGGCGGACAGCTTTCCGGAGGAAACCGCCTTCTGCAGCATGAGATCCTTCGGAGTCCGCATGGACGTTCCGAGCTCGCGCGGGCGATTGCGGTCGGACTGGGCAATGCCGGTGGGCACATAGGCGGGGCACAGCACCGACACCCCGACCTTCGAGCCGCGCTCGCGCAAGTCGTGGTGCAGGGCTTCCGACAGCGCCACCACCGCATGCTTGCTGACGCAGTAAGCGCCCATGCCGGGCGGCGAGATCAGCCCGGCCACCGAAGCGGTGTTCACCACGTGCCCCTCGTCCTGCGCGATGAGCCGCGGCGTGAACGCGCGCACGCCGTTCACCACGCCGCGCAGGTTCACGCCGAGGATCCATTCCCAGTCGAGCGCGGTGTTCTCCCACACCGCACCGGTGAGCGCGACGCCGGCGTTGTTGCATACGACGTGCACGCCGCCCAGCTCCGCGACGGTGCGCGCGGCAAAGGCCTCCACCTCATCGGCCTTGGATACATCGACGCGCATGCCGAAACCGGGCAGCGCCAGCGCCTGCAAGCCCTTTTCATCCACGTCGGCCATCGCCACGCGCATGCCTTCGGCGGCGAAGGCGCGCGCCATGGCCCTGCCCAGGCCGCTGGCCGCGCCGGTGACTGCGGCAACTTTGCCTTCGAGACCTTTCATCCGATCACCTCCAGGAATGCCACAGCATGAAGCCGCCGCCGCACAGGATGAGCGCTTCCATGAAGCGCACGTGAAGCGTGGCGCCCATGCGCGTGACGAGCCAGGCGGCCAGCGCGCTGCCGGGGATGGTGGCGAAGCCGATCACCAGCCCGGTGGAGAAGGCCTGCGCATCCAGCAGGTCGAAGCGCTGGAACAGCGCCGCCTTGCAAAGATCGAGCGCGATGGTGGCGAGCGCGTCGGTCGCCAGCACCGCCGGCCCGGCGAGGCCCGCGCCCAGCAGCAGCGACACCAGGATCACGCCGGTGCCGGTGGTGGCGCCGCTCGCGAGGCCGAACACGCCCGCACCCACGGCGAGGCCGCGCGTCTGCAGGACGATCTGCCTGGCCTTGAGGATCCTGCGCAGCGGAATCGACGCCATGACGGCAATGCCCAGGAGGGTGCCGATGGCGCGCGCGTCGAGGATGCTGTAGAGCCAGGTGCCTAGCACGAGGAACGGCAGCGATGCCGCCAGCACCACGCCGAGCGCGCGCCGCTCGAGGCTCGCGCGGTAAAACCAGAAGCGCCCGGCGTTGATGATCACGCCGGCCACCGCCAGCACCGGCACCACCGCCTTCACGCCGATCAGGGGCACGAGCGCCGCGGTGAGGATCACCCCGGTGCCGAAGCCGCCCATGCCGCCGATGACTGCCGCGCCCAGCGCGAGCAGGGCGACCGCGGCGAGCATCGGCGCGTCGAGCAGCAACCTAGTGCGCAGGCACCGGGCGCGGACGCCCGTTGGCGTCGATGGCGACGTAGGTGAGGGTGGCCTCGGTAACCTTCACTACGTGCGGGTCGGTCGGCCGGCGCTCGGCGAACACCTCCACGGTGACCGTGATGGAGGTGGTGCCGACGCGCTCCACGTCGACATAGAAGGACAGCAGGTCGCCGATCTGCACCGGCTGCTTGAACACGAACTCCTTCACCGCGACGGTGGCCACGCGCCCGCGCGCGATGCGGCCGGCGGCGGTGCCGCCGGCGATGTCGACCTGGGCCATGATCCAGCCGCCGAAAATGTCGCCGTTCTGGTTGGCGTCCGCGGGCATCGGCATGACGCGAAGCGCGGGCTGCTTTCCCTCAGGCAGCTTTTCCACGGGTCTCCAGATAATGCAAAGGCCCGCCGCGAAACGGCGCGAAGCCGGTACCGAAGATGAGGCCGGCGTCCACCAGGTCGGCATCGGCCACGATGCCTTCGGCCAGCACGGTTTGCGCTTCGTCGAGGTAGGTCCCGATCAGCGCGTCGACCAGCTTGGGGTCGTAGGAGTCGGCCTGGCCCTTCACCGGCTTGCCGTTCTCGTATCGGTAAAGGCCCTGGCCGCTCTTCTTGCCCAGGTGGCCCAGCGCCACCTTGTTGGCGAGGATCTCGGGCACCTGGGTGGTCCTGCCCAGCGCCTTGCCCGCGGCGAGGCAGATGTCCAGTCCCACGGTGTCGGCGAGCTCGGCCGGTCCCATCGGCATGCCGAAAGACTCCATCGCCGCGTCCAGCGTCTCCGGCTTGTAGCCCTCGTCGAGCAGGCGGAAGGCGTTCAGCATGTACGGGCCGAGCACGCGGTTGACCAGGAAGCCGGGCGCATCCTTCACCGGCAGGGGCAGCTTGTCGATGTGCCGCACGAAGGCCGCCGCCTTCCGGGACACCTCCGGGTGAGTGTTCTTTCCATAGACAACTTCGACGAGCTGCATCTGCGGGACCGGATTGAAAAAATGGATCCCCACCAGCCGCGAAGGATCCCTGAGCGCGGTGGCGATGTCGGTGAGCCTCAGGCTGGAGGTATTGGAGGCGAGGATCGCGCCCGGCTTGGCGAGCGCCTCCACTTTCGCGAACAGCTCGCGCTTCGCCTCGAGGTTCTCGAAAATCGCCTCGATCACCACGTCGGCGTGGCGCGCGCCGTCGCCGGTGACGTCCGGGATCAGCCGGTCGAGCGCGTCGCGCACCCGGCGCTCGTCGCGCATGCGGCGCTTGAACAGCTCGGCCGCGCGCTTTACCGCGGGCGCGATGCGCTCGGCCGAGGTGTCCTGCAGCGTCACGCGCAGGCCCCGCATGGCGCAGATCGCGGCGATGTCGCCGCCCATCACGCCGGCGCCCACCACGTGCACGTGCTCGGGCTCGAACTCGACGCCCTTGGCGAGCGACTTCATGCGCTCCTGGAGGAAGAAAATGCGGATCAGGTTCTTGGTGGTCGGGTGGTCGAACAGCATCTCGATGGACGCCGAGCGGTCGTGCGCCGCGGCGAACGGGTTGCCGTCGTACTTGCGCCACAGCTCGAGCACCGCGTAGGGCGCCGGGTAATGCTCCTGCTTGGCGCGCCTGGCGACCTGCTTGCGCGCCTGCGAGACCACCAGCCCCCGCAGCGATAGCATGGCCCGTTGGGAAAGCGGCAGGCGCCTCGCGCCCTTGTCGGCCAGGGTCACCATGCGCGCCGTGTTCTCGAGGATGCGCAGCGGCACCGCCTCGTCGACCAGCCCCATGCGTTTGGCGCGGCGCGCGTCGATCGCGCGCCCGGTGAGGATCATGTCGAGCGCCGCGGCCGGCCCGACCAGCTTGGGCAGCCACTGCAGCCCGTGCCAAACCGGCATGATGCCCAGCATCACCTCGGGCAGCGCGAAGCGCGTCTTCGGGTCGTCGAGCGCCACGCGGTAGCGGCAGGCGAGGGCCAGCTCGACCCCGCCGCCCATGCAGAAGCCGTTCACCATGGCAGTGCTCGGGAACGGCAGGTCGTAAACATCCTGGAAGACGTCCCAGCCGAGCTTCACGAACTCGGTGGCTTCCGCCGCGGTGCGAAAGCGGGTGAACTCCTCGACGTCGGCGCCGGCGATGAAGTTCTCCTTGGCCGAGCGGATCACCAGGCCCTTGGGCTGGTCCGCGCGGATCGCCGCGATGGCGCTGCCCAGCTCCTCGAGCGCCTCGCGCGACAACGTGTTGGCCGATTCGCCCGCCTTGTCGAAGGTGAGCCACACCAGCCCGTCGCGGTCGGTTTCCCAGCGCCAGTGGCGCGTGGAGGTGGCAGCCAGCCGGTCCATCAAACGGCCTCCACCATCATCGCGCCGCCCAGCCCCCCGCCGATGCAGATGCAGGCGATGCCGCGCTTCGCGCGGTTGCGCTTCAGGGTTTTCAGCAGGTGCAGCACGATGCGCGCACCGGAAGCGCCGACCGGGTGCCCGAGCGCGATAGCGCCGCCGTCGACGTTGAGCTTTTCCTGGTCCAGTTTCCCTAAAGGTTTCTCGAGCCCCAATTCTTCCCGGCAGTACTTCTCGTCCTGCCACGCGGCCAGGCATCCGAGCACCTGCGCGGCGAAAGCCTCGTTGATCTCCCAGTAGTCCAGGTCGTTCAGGCCCAGGCCGTGGCGCTTGAGGATCGGCGTCGCCGCCTGCACCGGCCCCAGGCCCATCTGCGCGGGATCCAGCCCGGCCCATTGGGAATCGACGATGCGCCCGATGGGCGCCAGCGAATATTTCTTCAGCGCTTTCTCGCTTGCCAGCAGCAGCCAGGCCGCCCCGTCGGTGATCTGCGAGCTGTTGCCCGGGGTCACGCTGCCGTACTTTCTGTCGAAGAACGGCCGCAGCTTCTCCAGGTTCTCGAGCGACGCATCGCGCCGCACGCCGTCGTCGAGCGTGTAGGCGGTGCCGTCGCGGTCGTAGAGGGCCTCCACCTCGCCGCCGCCAGGAGCCAGGCGGCCTTCGTCCTGCGCCTGCATGACCTTCTTGTGGGACAGAACCGAAAATTCGTCCTGCTGCTGGCGCGTAATACCGAAGCGGTGCGCCAGGTTCTCGGCGGTCTGGCCCATGAGCAGGCCGACCATCGGGTCGGTCAGGCCTTTCATAATGCCGATCACCGGCGCAAGCAGGGCCTTTACCGGCAACCGGGTGAAAAGCATCGCCCTTTGCGAGGCCGTCTTCGCCGCCGCCATATCCGAGAACCAGTGCACCATCTTGTCGGCGTACAGCAAAGGCGCCCGCGACAGCGCGTCGACGCCGCCGGCGAGCACCAGCTGCGAGCGTCCGGCGAGGATGTTGCTGATGCCCGAGTCGATAGCCTGCATGCCGGAGGCGCAGTTGCGCATCACGGTCCAGCCCGGGACTTTCTGTCCGGTGCCCATGCGCAGCGCGGCGACGCGGCCGATGTTCACTTCATCCACCGAAGGCGCGGCGCAGCCCAGGATCACCTCGTCGAGCTGGTCGGGCCGGAAGGGCTGGCGCATGAGCAGCGCGCGCCCGGCCTGGGTGGCGAGGTCGCTCGCCGTGAACGGACCGGGGCGGTTGCGCGATTTCAGGAACGGCGTTCTGGCGCCGTCGATGACGTAGATGGGGCTGGGGAGCATTACGCGGCCTTCACGGAGTACGTCTTCTCGGACTGGACGAGGTCGGCGCGCCCGAAGTCCTGCGGGAAATCGTCCACCCGGATCACCTGCTTGCGCAGCGCTTCCTTGCGCTGCCACTGGGCCAGCTCTTCGGCAGAAAGGACCTGTTGCGCATCGGCCACGCCTTTGCGCCGGGCCTGCCGCAGCTTCTTGTCGAGCGGCTCGCAGGCCACCGTGGCGAGGAACGCCTGCTCCAGGATCGCCGTGGCGTCGTCGCCCTGCGGGCAGAACATGCCCGCGGTCAGGCGGTCGCGCGCCGCGCCGGGCTCCAGCGCGATCTGCGCGCACTCGCGGTTGCGCGAATCCAGCGGCGGGCGCAGGCGCTTGCCGGTGGGGAAAATGACCCAGCGCAGCAGCCGGGCCAGCGGCTTCACCGGGAAGTTGGACAGGATGCCGTCGAGCGCCTGCTGCGCGCGGTACAGCGCGTCGCGCACCGACCAGCGCACCAGGGGCAGGTCCTCCTTGAGGCGCCCCTGGTCCTCGTAGCGCTTCAGCGTGGCCGACACCAGGTACATCATCGACAGCACGTCGCCCAGGCGCCCGGAAATCTTCTCCTTGCGCTTCAGCGCGCCGCCCATCGCCAGCATCGAGATGTCGGCGAGGAACGCAAAGGCGGCGGAGAGCCTGGAGACGTGCTTGTAATAGTGCCTGGTTTCGGATGCGCAGTGGGTCGGCGTCGAGGCGATGCTCGCGGTCAGGCCATAGACGAAGGCACGAATTCCATTTCGCAGCACATGGCCGACGTGGGAGGTAAAGGCGTCGTCGAACTCGCGCGAGGCATCCTCGCCGTGCATGTCCTTCGCCGCGCGCATCTCGCGCAGCACGTACGGATGGCAGCGGATCGCGCCCTGGCCGAAGATAATCAGCGTGCGCGTGAGGATGTTGGCGCCTTCCACGGTGATCGCCACCGGCGCGATCTGGTAGCCGCGGCCGATCCAGTTGTTGGGGCCCAGGCAGATGCCCTTGCCGCCGACGATGTCCATCGCGTCGTTCACGCACCAGCGGCCGCGCTCGGTCATGTGGTACTTGGCGATCGCCGAGAGCACCGCCGGCTTCTCGCCCAGGTCGACCGCGCCCGCGGTCATGGTGCGCGTGGCGTCCATCATGTAGCAGTGCGCGGCGATGCGCCCGAGCGCTTCCTCCACCCCCTCGAGCCTGCCGATCGGGGTCTTGAACTGGCTGCGCACGCGCGCGTAGGCGCCCGTGAACCGCACCAGGGCCTTGGTGCCGCCCACCGCCGAGGTGGGCAGCGAGATGGCGCGGCCGGCGGCGAGGCAGCCCATCAGCATCATCCAGCCCTTGCCCGCGTAGTCGCGTCCGCCGATGATCCAGTCAAGCGGCATGAACACGTCCTTGCCGGAGTTCGGGCCGTTCTGGAACACGGCGTTCAGCGGCAGGTGGCGCCGGCCGATGTTTACGCCGGGAGTATTCGTGGGGACGAGCGCGCAGGTGATTCCCAGATCTTCTTCGCCCCCCAGGAGCTTTTCGGGATCGTAGAGGCGAAAAGCGAGGCCGAGCAGCGTGGCGATCGGGCCGAGCGTGATGTAGCGCTTGTCCCAGGTGACGCGCATGCCGAGCACTTCCTTGCCCTGCCAGAGGCCTTTGCACACCACGCCGGCATCCGGAATGGACGCGGCATCCGAGCCGGCCTCAGGGCTGGTGAGGGCGAAGCAGGGCACTTCCAGGCCCTTGGCAAGGCGCGGCAGGTAATGGTTCTTCTGCTCCTCGGTACCGTAGTGCAGGAGCAGCTCGCCCGGTCCGAGCGAGTTGGGCACCATGACCGAGATCGCCGCGGTGCTGGAGCGCGTGGCGAGCTTCTGCACTACCGCCGAGTGGCCGATGGCGCTGAACCCCAGGCCGCCGAACTGCTTGGGGATGATCATTCCCAGGAAGCCCTTGTCCTTGATGAACTGCCATACGCGCGGCGGCAGGTCCTGGCGCTCGTGCGTGATCTCCCAGTCGTCGCACAGGGCGCACAGCTCTTCCACCGGGCCGTCGAGGAAGGCCTGCTCCTCGGCCGACAGCACGGGCGGCGCCACCTTGAGCAGCTTGTTCCAGTCCGGCTTGCCGGAGAAAAGGTCGCCGTCCCACCACACCGTGCCGGCGTCGATCGCCTCTTTCTCGGTCTGCGACATGTCGGGCAGGATGCGGCGGTACACGGCCAGGATGCGGTCGGTAAGAACTTTTCTTCGAAGCGCGGGCAGGTTGAGAGCCGCGGCGAGCGCAACGAACAAGGCCCAGACGAAGACATTGCCCGTCACGGCGAAGAGCAGCACTGCCGCGGCGAGCGTCCAGGCCCACAGCGGCAGGCCGAGAAAGCCGAACACGAAAAAGACGGCGAGGGCGCCGAGGGCGACGGCGAGTACGGACATGGTGGCCTCCTAGGCGGCTTTGCGAACGACGGTCTTGAGCGGCGCGGTGAGCCCCGCGGCGAGGAAGGCGGTGAGGCGCTCTTCCAGGAGCCGGGCGTCGTAGCGGTCCTCGGGCTTGCAGCCCGCGATGAGCTGCACGGTGTCGGTGGCGGCGAGCGTGTAGGCCAGCGTGCCGAACATGAAATGCATGCGCCAGACCAGCTCGTCGCGCGGCATCTGCGGCAGGGCGCGCTCGAAGGCGGCCTTGTAGCGCGCCATGGCGGGCGCGTAGAGCTGGCCGATCAGCACCCGGATGGGCTTCGCCGGCTCGGTGTAGGTGCGTCCGAGCAGGCGGATGAAGTTGCGTCCGCCGCTCTTCACGTCCTCGATCATGCGCAGCCCTTCGCCGACGAACGCGCGGATAATCGTGTCGGGCCCCGGCGGCCGCCCCGCCGCCTCCAGCTCGTCGAGCGCCGCGATGCGCGCCGCGTTCATGGGATCCAGGCGCCGCCGGAACACCGCTTCGATTAAGGCGTCCTTGGAGCCGAAGTGGTAGTTCACCGCCGCCAGGTTGACGCCCGCCTTGGCGGTGAGCTGGCGCATCGAGGTCCCCTCGAAGCCGTGCAGCATGAACAGCTCCTCGGCGGCGTCCAGGATGCGGGTGCGGGTTTCATGCTGGGGTTTCACTGAGCGCAACGACATGACGGCTCTCACATTCAAACGAACGTTTGAATGCTAGCTGTCGCTTCCCCGGTGCGTCAAGCTTGTTTGCATGACAGGGATGGGGCTCCTCGGACTGGTCCTGCTGTCGATGGCGTGGCTGCTTTTCCTGGGCGCGGCGGCGTGGCGCGTGTGGCCCCTGGCCGCGGTCGCCGGCTCCGTGGCGGTGTTTTTCACCGTTCCCGCGCTCGCCGGGCTGGGCTTCGCGCTGCCCTGGCCGTGGCTGTGGATCCTGCTGCCCCTGCTCCTCGCATTCAAGCGGCGATAATCGGGCGGTGACTCGCAACGAATGGGGCTCCATCCGGACGCTCCTGCCCTACCTGTGGGAATACAAATGGCGCGTGGTGTTCGCCCTCGTGTTCCTGGTTATCGCCAAGCTCGCGAACGTCGGCGTGCCGCTGGTGATGAAGGAGGTGGTGGACGGGCTCGATGCGCCGGCGGCCATGGTGGCGGTGCCGGTGGCGCTGCTCGCCATCTACGGCATCCTGCGCTTTTCGACCACGCTGTTCCAGGAGCTGCGCGACGTCGTCTTCGTGCGTGTCGCCCAGCGCGCCATGCGGCGCCTCGCGCTCGGCGTGTTCCGCCACCTGCACAGCTTGAGCCTGCGCTTTCACCTGGAGCGGCAGACCGGCGGCATGACGCGCGACATCGAGCGCGGCACCAACGGCATCTCGACGCTGCTTTCCTACCTGCTGTTCTCGATCCTGCCGGTGCTGCTGGAGTTCGCGCTGGTCGCGGCGGTGCTGCTCAACCGGTTCGACTGGCGCTTCGCCGCGGTCACCTTCGGCGCGGTGGCGGTGTACATCACCTTCACCGTGCTGGTGACAGAGTGGCGCATGGAAATCCGGCGGCGCGCCAATGAGCTCGACTCCAAGGCCAACACGCGCGCCATCGATAGCCTGCTCAACTACGAGACGGTGAAGTACTTCGGCAACGAGGAATTCGAGGCGCGCCGCTACGACGAGAACCTGAGCAAGTACGAGGACGCGGCGACCAAGAGCGAGAGCTCGCTCGGTCTGCTCAACATCGGGCAAAGCCTGATCATCGCCGCGGCGGTGACGGCGCTCATGCTGCTCGCCGCCGAGGGCGTGGTCATGGGCAGCTTCACCCTCGGCGACCTGGTGCTGGTGAACGGGCTGCTGATCCAGCTGTACATCCCGCTCAACGTGCTGGGCATGGTGTACCGGAACATCAAGCAGTCGCTCATCGACATGGACCGCATGTTCAGCCTGCTGTCGGTGAACCGCGAGATCCAGGACAAGGCGGGCGCGCCCGAGGTGCCGCCCGGGCCGGCGCGCGTGGAATTCCGCAACGTCGATTTCTTCTACGAGCCGGCCCGGCAGATCCTGCACGAGGTCAGCTTCGTCATCGAGCCGGGCCAGCGCGTCGCCGTGGTGGGCCATTCTGGCTCGGGCAAATCTACGCTGGCCCGCCTGCTATATCGCTTTTACGAGGTGACGCGCGGCTCGATCCGGGTGAATGGTCTGGACATCCGCGAGGTGCAGCAGGCGAGCCTGCGTAGCGCGATCGGCATCGTCCCGCAGGATACGGTGCTGTTCAACGATACCATCCTCTACAACATCCGCTACGGCCGTCCGCAGGCGAGCGACGCCGAGGTGATCGAGGCGGCGCGCGCCGCGCACATTCACGCTTTCATCGAAGGCTTGCCGGATAAGTACGACACCACCGTGGGCGAGCGCGGGTTGAAGCTCTCGGGCGGCGAGAAGCAGCGCGTGGCCATCGCCCGCGCGCTTTTGAAGAACCCGCGCATCCTGATCTTCGACGAGGCCACCTCGGCGCTCGACTCGCGCGCCGAGAAAGCCATCCAGGCGGAGCTCGAGCGCATCTCCCAGGGTCGCACCACGTTAGTGATTGCTCACCGTCTTTCGACGGTCATGGATGCCGATCAGATCATGGTGCTCAATCACGGCCGCGTCGTGGAGCGCGGGACGCATGCGCAACTGCTTGCAATTCAAGGGGAATACGCCCGCATGTGGGCGCTGCAGCAACAGCAGGCGCAGGTCGACGCGGCTCTGGAGAGCGAAGAAGAAGCCCTGTAGCCTCAGCCCGACAGCGGGCATTGTTCACGGCGCACATAAGGTAACACTCCCACCCCCATGATTACGCTTGCATTTTCCAGCAGCCGTAGTCTAGACTGCGATAAAGCCATGCTCCTTTTAGGTCATAGGCTCCAACCAACGAAAACAGGCACACCAAGAAAAGAATTCGTGGCATGGCGACACCGCAAAGGAAGTTGCATTCCCTGGAGGGCATCGTGGCAGCTTGTGCCCTCTTCTTCGTCCTCGCGCTCAGTGTAGGTTTTGCACAAGCCGACAACATAAAGCCGGTTTTCCTGCGCTCCTCGTCGGCGCTGGTGCAGGAGGTCGACAGCGGCGAGATCGTGATTAGCAAGAACAGCGACGCCGTTGTCCCGATTGCGTCGATTACCAAGCTCATGACCGCGATGGTCATCCTGGACCGGGGGCTGGACCTCGAGCAGCGCATCGTCCTGAGCCGGGAGGACGTGGACTCGGTGAAAGGCACGCGCTCGCGACTGCGCACCGGCAGCGTGCTGACGCGCGACGAGCTCCTCATGCTCGCGTTGATGGCCTCCGAGAACCGCGCCGCCGCCGCGCTCGGGCGCACCTACCCGGGCGGCATGCCGGCGTTCGTCACCGCGATGAATGCCAAAGCCGACACCCTGGGCATGACCGACAGCCACTTCGTCGAGCCGACCGGCCTGTCGCCCGCCAACGTCGCGAGCGCCCGCGACCTGGCCAAGCTGGTGCGCGCCGCCTACGGCTATCCGCTGATCCGCGAGTACTCGACGCGCGAAAAGGCGCGCGTGCTCACGTTCGGCCGGCCGCTCAACTTCGTCAACACCAACGGCCTGGTGCGCAGCTCGCACTGGGAAATCGACCTCTCCAAGACCGGCTACATCAGCGAGGCCGGCCGCTGCCTGGTGATGCACGTGCGCATGCATTCCAAGGATTTGATCGTGGTGCTGCTCGATTCGTGGGGCAAGCGCTCGCGTATCGGCGACGCCAACCGCATCCGCAAGTGGCTGGAGAAGAACGTCGAGCGCACCGCCAGCGGCCCCGACAGCAAAAGCTAAATGGACTGCAGGCCGTGAAGGGCGAAGAGCCCTTTGCGGTCGGTCCAGGTTTTCTTACCCTCGAAACCCGCTTCGCGCGCCAGCGCGCGGAACTCATCCACCGAGTACTTGTAGGAGTTCTCCGTGTGGA
>DATACE010000374.1:0-5326 GCA_036259215.1 Burkholderiales bacterium
CCCCCCCCCCCCCCCCCCCCCGCTGCGGCACTACTGTGTCGCGATCAGCCGGGGATCTTGGTCTTGAAGACGTGCTCGTAGCCGAGCCTGTAGTCGGCTTCGTTGACGAACATGTAATAGGCCACGCGCTTCGCCCAGGCAAGCTGCGACTCCACTACCTTCTTGAAGAACGGATCTTCGGACTGCAGCTTCTGGTTGACCACGTCCCAGGCTTTGAGCTGCTCCTGGAAGATGGAGCGCGGCGTGCGGATCACGTTGACCTTGTGCTTGTTCATCAGCTCCTGCAGGTCACGCGAATAGTTGTCCATGGCCATCCAGAAATTGGAGGCGGACGCGGCCTCGACGCCATACTGCAGAATCGCCTGCAGATCCTTCGGAATGGACTCCCACTTCTTCTTGTTGAAGATGATCTCGAAGAACTCCATGGCCTGGTGGAAGCTGCCCATCATGTAGTTCTTGGAGGTGTCCTGCGCGCCGAAGCGGGAATCGGACGTCGGGTTGTTGTATTCGAAGGCGTCGATCACGCCCTTCTCCATGGCCGGGATGATCTCGCCGCCGGGGAGCTGCGTGACCCGCAGGCCCATCTGCTGCATCAGGTCGGCGGCAAGGCCCACCGTGCGGTACTTCAGGCCTTTCATGTCCTGGGCGCCCTTCACCGGCTTCTTGAACCAGCCGAGGGGCTGCGTGGGCATGGGGAAAGCGAAGAAGCCCACCGCGTTCAGGCCGAGCTTGGCAAGCAGCTCCTGGTAGAGCTGCAGGCCGCCGCCCTTGTAGATCCAGGCGAGCGTCTGCTGCGCGTCGCAACCGTTGATCGGCCCGGAGCCGAACAGCGAGGCGACCTTCGACTTGCCGTACCAGTACACCGGCACGGTGTGGCCGCCGTCGAGCACGCCGCGGGACACGGCGTCCATCACCTCAAAGGGCTTCACCACCGCCCCGGCAAGCAGGTAGTCGATGCGCAGCCGGCCGCCCGACATCTCGTTTACGCGCTTGACGTATTCCTGCGCCATCTCGTTGAAGATGTCCGCAGAACCCCAGGAACCCTGCATCTTGATGACGATCGGCGATTGGGACTTCACGATCATCGGAAAGCCGAGCGCCGTGGCGCCGGTGGCCGCCGCCGCTGCGCCCTTAAGGAACTTGCGGCGCGGCGCTTGCGTCTTGACCTGCTCGTTACTCATTTGTCTCCTCCTACGGTGAACTGATGAAGTGCAGGGCCAGGGCCCTCTGGATGACATGGATGCGCCCGCCCTCCTCACCGCGGCAGGCTCGGCTGATTCTATAACACTCCTGCCGGCCCCCGCATTCCGCTATTTTCTTCTCCGGGGCGCGGGCTTCCTGCCGAAGTAGTGGGCGTAGGCCAGGCGCGGGCTCACCTGGGTGTCCAGCTGCCAGCGCACGGCGCGCTGCGCGAAACGGCGCTGCGACTCCTGGACCTCGCGGAACAGGGCATCGTCGCCAAGCTTTTTGGCGGCGGCATCATAGGCAGCGAGCTGACGCTGCAGCACAGCATCGGGCGTCCACGCCATGCGCGCGCCGCTGTCGGCCTGCAGCTGCGCATGGGCGGCCGAGTAGCGATCGATCGCCTTCCAGGCGAGGTCGGCCGAGGCGGCGTCCGCGGCGTTCTCGAGGATGGCGCGCATTTTGGACGGCAGCGCCTCGAACTTGGTCTTGTTGAACAGCAGCTCGAACTGCTCCGCGCTCTGATGGTAGCTCTGCAGCATGTAAACCTTGGCGGCGCCCGGCAGGCCGAGCTCGCGGTCCGCCGCGGCGTTGTTGTACTCGGCGCCGTCCAGCGTGCCGCGGCGCAGCGCCTCGGCAATCTCGCGTGCCGGCAGCGGGGTTGCCGCCGCCCCTAGCCCGGCGTAAATCTCGGCCGCCATGCCCGGGGCCCGCACGCGCAGTCCCTTGAGATCCTGCGGCCGCCGGATGGGCTTCTGAAACCAGCCGAGCGGCTGCGTCGGCATGGGCCCGTACGGGTAGGACACCACGTTGGCGCCGATCGCGGCGTACAGCTTGGCAAGCAGTTGGCGGCCGCCGCCGTACCGATGCCAGGCGAGCAGCAGGTTCGCGTCCATGCCGAAGGCCGGGCCCGCCGCCCATAGCGAGAATGCGGGGTGCCGGGGGTAATGGTGGTGAAGCAAGCCGTGCGCGGCGTCCAGCGCGCCCTTGCTGACGGCCTCGAGCAGGCCGGTGCCCGCCTCCACATTGTCCCGCGGCAGCGCCTCGATACGCACGTCGCCGCCGGTCATGTCGTTCACCTTTTTTGCAAAGTCCAGCGCGTACTCGTGGAACAGGCTCTTGGCTCCCCAGCTGCTCTGCAAACGCAGCACGATGGGGCCCTGAGCCCGGGCCACCCCGGGCGCGCCGAGGGCTGCGGCGCCCGCTGCGCCGGTCAGAAGCCTGCGTCGCTTCAGCTTGAACTTCATTCGCGCTTTCCTTTCTCCCAGCGGCTGCACGCTTCGCGCACCACGTCGGCGAGCGAGCCGTATGCCGATTGCCGCCCGCGCAGCCAGTTGGCGTCCGACTCGGCCACACGCACGCCGGCGGCAAGCTCCTCGAGCAGCTCGCCGCAACCGAGGCGGGCGGCGTACGGCGCCACGCGCTGCAGGCTGTCGAGAACATCGTCGCCTATTTTCTTCTTGCGGCTCTCATGGGGATCGACCATGTCGCCGCCGAAACCGTAGCGGCACGCCTCGAAGCGGTTGTAGCTGTTCACCAGGTAGATATCGCGCGAGGGCTGCAGGGGCCGCTCGGCGAAATGGTAGGCGGCAAGCGACTGGGCATACGCGGCGAGCAGGGCCGCGCGGCGAACCGTGAGCGGCGTGTCGCAGACGCGGATCTCGACCGTGCCGTACTCCGGCTTGGGACGGATGTCCCAGTAGAAATCCTTCATGCTCGCCACGATGCCGAAGTCCTTCATGCGCGTGAAGAATTCGATGAACGCCGCCCAGTCGGTGACGAACGGAATATGGCCGGCCAGGGGAAACGCCGCTACCGCGGTGAGGCGGGAGGATTGAAACGACGTGTCCTCGCCCTGGTAGTAAGGCGAGGCCGCCGACAGCGCGATGAAATGCGGCACGTAGCGCGTCAGCATGTGCGTGAGGAACACCGCTTCGTCGCCACTCGGGCAGCCGACGTGGATGTGCTGCCCGAACACGGTGAACTGCTTGGCGAGGTAGCCGTAGCGCTCGACCACGAAGCGGAAGCGCTCGTTGGGGAAAATGCGCCGGTCGGCCCAGTCGTGGAACGGGTGCGAGCCGCCGCCCGACACCCGGATATTGAGCACGCCGGCATCCTGCACCACGGCGCCGCGCAGCGTCTCGAGCTCCTCCAGCAGCTTTGCGCAGTCGGTATGCACGGAGCTGTTGAGCTCGATCATGCTTTCGGTGATCTCGGGCTTGACCGCGCCCGGCAGCTTGCGCTTGTCCAGCCGGGCGAGCAGATCGCTCGCATCGCGCGCCAGGTCGAAATCGTGAGGGCGCACGAGCTGCAGCTCGAGCTCCACGCCCAGGCTGAGCGCCGCCGAAGCGGTGAAGTTCATTTCATCCATCGGGATGCGCCTCCCCCGCGCGCCGCAGCGCGAATTGCGTCGCGATCGGACCTATCAGCTCCAATATCACCACCGCCGACAGCACCACCGCGGCGAGCTCCCTGCCGAACTCCGGGTAGAGCGTGGTGGTATCGCGCACCATCACCACGGCGGAGCCGGACAGCGGCACCAGCGCGATCGAGAGCAGGCCGGCCCCGCCGGAACGTATGCCCGAAGGCGCGCCGAACGCGAGCAGCGCCGCGCTCTTGCCGAGGAAGCGCACGACGATGTACACCGCCACCATGGCGGCGGCCGCGGCGCTGAATGCCGAGAACTCCAGGCTCGCCCCCACCAGCACGAAAAGGATGACGAAGAACAGCTGCGAGCCGTGGCCGAAGTGCACCGGCAGCACCGCATAGCCCTTGTCCAGGTTCCTCGCCAGCATGCCGAAGGTGATCAGCGTGAGGCTCACCGACAGCTTGAGCGCATGCGCCGCGCCCACGGTAACCACCACCATGCCCACCAGCAGGATGAACTGGCGTTCCTCGCTCTTGCCCAGCCACGCGGCGAGGCGCAGCATGAGCATGCACGCGAGGTAGCCCGCCACGATCGAGCCCCACAGCAGGTACAGCGGGTGGAACAGCGCCTGCTCCCAGCCGGCCTCGTGCTCCAGGTGCAGGAACGGCAGCAGCAGGGTGAGCAGCACGTAGGCAAACACCGTGTTCACCGCGGTGAACAGCAGCAGCCGCTCGGTAATCTGCCCCTGCGCGCGCAGCTCGTGCACCACCAGCATCACCACGGCCGGCGAGGTGGCGGTGCCGATGGCCGCCGCCATGGCCGCGAGCATCGGGCGGAACTCGAAGAACACCAGCGCCGCGAAAATCGCCCAGAAGCAGAACAGGCTCTCGGCGATGGCGGTGACCAGCAGCCATCGGTTGGCGCGCAGCCACTTGAAGTCCAGGCGGAATCCCAGCTCGAAGACGATCAGGCCGACGGAAAGATCGATGAGCAGCCGCAGGTCGAACAGCATGTTGTCGTCCAGCAGCCCGAGGGCCTGCGGACCGAGGATAGCGCCCGCCACCACGTAGCCGGTGATACGCGGCAGCGAGAGATAGCGACGCGCGGCCTCGCCCGCCAGCAGTCCGAGCACGACCAGCGCGCCGAACAGCGCGGCATGCGAAATGACGGGCGGCAGCTGCGGCAGGAACTCCTGCATTCAGCCGCCCCGCGCGGCGTCGAGGAACTCTTCCAGGATCGGGGCGCTGTCGAGCACGCCGCGATCCGCCGGGTGGTGGAACTCCGGATGCCATTGCACCGCCAGCACATAGCCCTTGCCGGTGCCGCGCACGGCCTCGACCACCCCGTCGGGCTCGGACCAGGCCTCCACGCGCAGCCCGCGGCCGAGCGCCTTGATCGACTGGTGGTGGATGGAGGTCACCACCGGCTTTTCCACCCCGCGGTACAGGCGCGCGAGGCCCGAGCCGGGCTCGAAGCGGATGTCGTGCCGATGCCTCTCGTAGGCGTCGGTGACGTGCACCTGCGACTCGGCGAGCTGCGTCGGAATATCCTGGTAGAGCGTGCCGCCGAGGGCCACGTTGATGAGCTGGGCGCCGCGGCAGATGCCCAGCACCGGCTTGCCCGCCTCGATGAACTCGTGCACCAGCTCCATCTCGTAGACGTCGCGCAGCCGGTCGCCGGCCCATTGGGGCGCGAGCGGCGTTTCGCCATAGGTCGACGGGCTGACGTCGGCGCCGCCCTGCAGCACCAGGCCGTCGAGCACGCGGGCATAGTCGG
>DATACE010000375.1:0-8650 GCA_036259215.1 Burkholderiales bacterium
AGCGACCGCGTACGGTCGGAAGAATTCTTCCTTACGCAGGCGTTCCTCGCGAAAATGCTCGGGGTACGGCGCGCCACAGTCAACGAGGCCGCCCGCCCTCTCCAGCAACGCCAGTTGATCAGCCACATCCGCGGCAAAATCACGATTCTCGATCGGAAGGGCCTCGAAGGCGCCTCATGTGGGTGTTACACGAAGATCGACAGTGGCCCGAAAGCGCGGCCAGGTCATTGAGGTACTAATAGTTCAGAGATCGCAGGTTAAATACCGCGCGCACTCATTTTTCGCCTGGGGGCGACCCGCAATCCGAAGCGCTTGATCCGACGGTAATTTCAGGCCCTGCCTACAGACAGGAAGAAGTGGTGGAGTGGAGGAGGATCGAACTCCCGACCTTCGCATTGCGAACGCGACGCTCTCCCAGCTGAGCTACCACCCCAGGAAGGGGGGAGATTTTACCTTAAGATGCGCGGGTGCAGATCGCGCCCCCGTTCGGCTACGCCGAGGTCGTCCCTCTCCTGAAAACGCAGAAGGTGCGGCTGCTCGCCGCCGGCGAGGTGCCGCAGTTCGCGCAGCGGGGCAACGCCATTCCGATCAGCCATTCCGAGTTCCAGCCGGCCGCGCGCGACTACCCGATCGTGTTCACCAGCGGCGACGGCGGCAAGACTTTCGCCGCGGTGGCGGTGCTCGGCGTGGCGACGGGCGAGAACCTCTTCACCGAGGCGGGGGCGTGGGCGCCGAAGACCTACGTGCCGGCTTACGCGCGCCGCTATCCGTTCTGCATGGCGCGCGTGCAGGTGGACAAGGTGGAGCGCAAGAACCGCCTGATCTGCGTCGAGCGATCGAGGCTCGACGAGGACGCCGGGGAGGCGCTGTTCGACGCCGAAGGCAAGCCAGGGGAGAAGTGGGCCGGCCTGGAGCGCCTGCTGTCGGAGTACGAAGCGGACCTCGAGCGCAGCCGCGAGCTTTGCGGGCTGCTCGCCGATTACGGGCTGCTCGAGGCGTTCACGGTGCAGGCCACGCCCAAGGACGGCAGCGGCTCGCTGCAGGTGAGGGGCATGCACCGGGTGGCCGAAAAGAAGCTGGAGGAGCTGAACGCCGCGCAGCTGAAGAACCTGATGCGCAAGGGCGCCCTGGCACGCATCTACCTGCACCTGCTGTCCCTGCACAACTTCGCCCGCCTGCTCGAGCGCAAAGCGTCGCGCCGGTAGCCGGATCCGCTACATACCGCCGGGTTTTCAAGGGCGCATAATCCTTTCATGAGCCAACCGCACAACCGCCGCATCGACGACATGACGGCCGACGAGGTGAAGGAGTTCTGGCACGGCTTCTGCGAGCGCAAGGTGGTCGACGAGGCGACCCGGGCGCGGGGCGACGCCAAGATCGACCGCGACCCGAACTACTGGGCCGACCAGACCATGGTGCGCCTGCTCGACTCCCTGTCCAGCTAGCGCTTTTGCGGTTCCCCCCGGCCCCGTGTAATCTCGCGGGGCGTGGGGCATGCATAACAACAAGAATCAAGAACTAGAAGAACTGAAAGCTGCGCTTCAGGCGAGCGAGCAGCGCTTTCGCACATTCGTGCGGCTGTCGACCGAGTTCTACTGGGAAACCGATGCGGGGCACCGCGCCGCCGAGCCGCGCGACGAGATGCTCGCCGCCGCGTGGCAGGCGCACCGTGCGGTGCTGGAGGCGCAGCTGCCGTTCCGCGGCCTCGAGTTCGCCCAGCCGCAGGCCGACGGCGAAATCCGGCATTACATCCTGAGCGGCGAGCCGGTGTTCGACGCCGCCGGCGCGTTCCAGGGCTTCCGCGGCGTGGGCCGCGAGATCACCGAGCACAAGCGCGTGGAGCAGACGCTCACGCGCCTGACACATTACGAGACGCTCACCGGGCTGCCCAACCGGGCGTTGCTGGGCGACCGCCTGGCCCATGCCATCACGCGCGCCGACCGCAGCGGCACGCTGCTCGCCGTGATGATCCTGGATCTGGACAACTTCAAGGAGATCAACGACGCCCTGGGACAGGCGGTCGGCGACCAGGTGCTCACCGAGGCGGCGCGGCGCCTGCAGGGCTGCCTGCGCGGCACCGATACGCTCGCGCGCCTGGGCGACGACGAGTTCGCGGTGCTGCTGGAGGGCGCGCCGGACTTCGAGGAGATCTCGCTGGTGGCCCAGCGGCTGCTTACCGCGCTCGCCGAGCGCGCCGACGTCGGCGGCAACGAGCTTTACCTTTCGGCGAGCATCGGCCTGGCGGTGTACCCGGTGGACGACCACGAGGCCGAGGGGCTGCTGCGCAACGCCCATCTGGCGATGCACCACGCCAAGCGCGAAGGGCGCGACAACTTCCAGCGCTTCTCGCACGACATGGCCACGCGCACCGAGCGCCACGCCGAGCTCAAGATCCGGCTGCGCCGCGCGCTCGAGCGGCACGAATTCACCCTGCACTACCAGCCGCTGGTCGCGCTGAGCGACGGGCGCATCATCGGCGTGGAAGCGCTGATCCGCTGGCTGGACCGCGACCGTTTGGTGCCGCCGACCGATTTCGTGCCGATCGCCGAAGAAAGCGGGCTGATTACCCCGATCGGCGACTGGGTGCTGCTCGAAGCCTGCCGCCAATGCCGCGCCTGGCTGGAGATGGGCCACACCGCCATGCAGGTGGCGGTCAACCTGTCGCCGCGCCAGTTCCGCCAGAAGGACATCGCCAAGTCCATCGAGGCGGTGCTGCTGCGCACCGGGCTGCCGGCGCGCTGCCTGGAGCTGGAGATCACCGAGACCTCGATCATGCACAGCACCGCCCATACCATCGGGGCGCTGCACGAGCTCACGGCGCTGGGCGTGCGCATCTCGGTGGACGATTTCGGCACCGGCTATTCCTCGCTCGCCTACCTGCACCGCTTTCCGGTGCACAAGCTGAAGATCGACCAGTCCTTCGTGCGCGACATCGGCGCCGACCGCGCGGACGCCGCGCTGGTGAACACCATGGTCGCGCTCTCCAAGCAGCTCAAGCTCGCCTCGGTCGCCGAAGGCGTGGAAACCGAGGAGCAGCTGCGCTTCCTGGTCGATTCGGGCTGCGACGCCTGCCAGGGATTCCTGTTCAGCCCGCCGCTGCCGGCGGACGAGATCAGTCCCCTTCTGGGGAAGCTGGCGCCGCGCGCGACACCGGCGAGCCTGTCGCCCGGGACACTGCGCGTACAGTTCCGTTCTTAGGCGAGGGCGCCGCGCCCGGCGCCTGGAAAAAGCGGTAGCCGTTCTTGCCGGCCTGCTTGGCCGAATACATGGCCATGTCGGCGTTCTTGATCAGCGCGGCGGCGTCGTCGGCGTTGTCCGGGAACAGGCTCACGCCCATGCTCGCCGAAAGCCGCGCCTGCGCGCCGGCAGGCAGATCGTAGGGGCGCAGCGCCTCGCCCAGCAGCTTGCGGATCACGCTTTCGATCGCCACCTCGTCCTGCACTTCCTCGAGCAGCACGAAAAACTCGTCGCCCCCAAGCCGCGCCACCACGTCGCTCGCCCGCACGCTCGCGCGCAGCCGCCGCGCCACCTCGATCAGGCAGCGGTCGCCCGCGTCGTGGCCGTAGAAGTCGTTGATCTGCTTGAAGCCGTCCAGGTCGATGAACACGCCCGCCAGCTTGAAGCCGCGCCGGCGCGCGCGCTCCACCGCCTGCTCGATCGCCGGTCCCAGGCTGGTGCGGTTGGCCAGGCCGGTGAGCGGATCGCGATAGGCGAGCGAGGCGATGCGCTCGCGCGTCAGGGCACTCTCGGTGACGTCGCGACCCACGCCGCGGTAGCCGAGAAAGCTGCCATCCGCGGCAAGCTTGGGCTCGCCGCTCAGCGCGAAGTAGCGGGTCATCCCGTCGGGCATGACGCGCGCGAACTCGAAGTCGCGGAACGGGATGTGGCTGTCGAGCACCGCCTTGTGCGCGGCCCAGCCGGCCTCGTCGGGGCTGACCGAAGGAATCTCCCAGGCGGTGTTGCCGGTCATGCCCTGGCCGATCTCGGCGGCGGCGTAGTTCGGCCCGTGCACCAGGGTGACGAAGCGGTGGCCGGCGTCGGTCTCCCAGAAAAAGTCGCTCGACATCTGGGTCAGGCTGCGGAAGCGGGCCTCGCCTTCGCGCAGGCTTTCCTCGGCCTGCTTGCGCTGCAGGAACTGGCCCACCTGGCTGCCGATGACGCGCGCCGCCTGCTGCAGCCGCTCGTCGGGCGAGCGCACCAGGCTGCCGGAGAAGGCGAGCACGCCGATCGCCTTGCCGCCGGACAGCACGGCGAAGGCAAACCCACCCTGGCGGGTCTCGATCTCGCCGGACCAGACCGCCTTGCCCGACTGCCAGACCATGCGCGAGCGCTCCACGAAGTGGTCGATCGACGGCTCGTTCACGCTCCAGCCGTCGACGAAGCGCAGGCCGCCGGCGGCCTCGTCCACGCGGAAATAGCGGCCGGTGTCCCAGCCTTCGGAGGCGCACAGGCCCAGGATCACCGTCTTCAGGCCGCTGGTGACGTCGTCCGCCGCGGCGAGGGAGCGGGCCACCTCGTGCTCCAGGCGCAGCAGGTGCTCGGCGCGCTTTTGCTGCGTGACGTCGCGGCCGACGCCGTGGTAGCCGGCGAAGCTGCCGTCGGCGGCAAAAAACGGCTCGCCGCTCACGCTGACGTAGCGCACGCGGCCGTCGGACATGGTGCGCCACATCAGCGCGTCGTAGAACGGCTTGCGCGCATCGAGCAGCGCCCGGTGCGCGTCCCATCCGCCCTCGACCTCCAGGCCGCTTTCCCAGCGGCGGATGCCGATCAAGCGGCGGGCAAGGTCCTTGTCCCCGCCCGCCACGTGCCGGCCTTCGAGCCGGGTGAAGGAATAGCTCGCGTCGAGCTCCCAGTACCAGTCCGAGGACAGGTTGGTCAGGCTGCGAAAGCGCGCCTCGCTCTCGCGCCGCGCCTGCTCGGTCGCGGCGCGCTGCAGCAGCGGGCCGATGTGGTTGCCGATGGCACGCAGGGTCTCGAGGAAGCGCTCCTCGGGCGCCCTCACGGCGCGGCAGCTCAGGTCCAGCACGCCGACGATGCGCCGGCCGTGGCGTACCGGGAACAGGAGCACCGCGCGCAGGCCGGTGTCGTCGTGCATCAGGGCCTGGCGCGCGCGTTCGTCCTGGGCTGCATCGGCGATCCAGAGCGGCTCGCCGGTCTGCCACACCGAGCCCGCCAGACCCACGCCCGGGCGCAGGGTCACCTCGCCCAGCCGGCCCACGGCGCTCATCGCGGCCTCGATGCCCGGCGCGCTCCAGCGCTCGGCGAGGCGCAGCACCCAGGCCGCCTCGTCCACTTTCCAAAAATCGGCGCTGTCCCAGGCTTCCGCCTCGCCGATGGCGCGCAGCGTCGCCTTCAGGGCTTCGGAGGGGGTGGCGGCGTCCGCCAGTGCGTTCGCCACGGCATGCTCCAGCCGCAGCAGGGCCTCGCCGCGCTTTTGCGCGGTGATGTCGCGCCCCACGCCCAGGTAGCCGCTGAAGCCGCCATCGTCGTCGAACAGCGGCTGGCCGCTAAGCGAGAGCCACAGCGTGCGGCCGTCGTCGGCGCGGCAATGGATTTCGAAGTCCTTGAAGGCCTCGCGTTGCTCGACCTGGGCGCGGTGGCGGTTCCAGTCGGCCTGGGTGAGGTTCAGCGCCGGCTGGTCCCAGCGCTTGGGCCCGAGGTAGGCGGCAAGGTCCACGCCGCTTTGCTCCTCGAGCCGGCTGGATAGATAGGTCACCCGCAGGCGCGCATCCTGCACCCAGAACCAGTCGCCGGAGAGCGCGGTAAAGCGGTGCAGCGGATCCTGGGCGAGGCTCGGAGCTTCCTGCGCGGATGCTTTTGTCGTTCTTCCCGGTGGCTTGCGGGCGCCCAATATTTCCCCCGCCGCCAATTTACTGGACGACTATCCGCGCGTCCAGTTTTCGTGAACTATTCCACACATGAACCGCGTACGCCGTAGCCTGCTGCTGGCCGCCGCCGCCGCCGCGGCGCCTGCCTGGGGCCAGGCCGCCCCCCTGCTGCGCAAAAAAATCCCCTCGAGCGGCGAGCCGATTCCGGTAATCGGCCTGGGTACCGCGCGGCGCTACGAGCGTCCCGCCCCGGGGCTGCGGGGCACCCTCCAGCGCTTCGGGGCCCTGGGCGGAAGCGTCATCGACACGGCCCCGGTTTACGGCGACGCCGAGAGCGTGGTCGGCGGCCTGGTCCACGAGCTCGGCATGCGCGAGCGCCTGTTCCTGGCCACCAAGGTGAGCACCACGGGCCGCGAGGCGGGCGTGCGCCAGATCGAGCAGTCGTTCCGGCAGCTGCGCACCGCGACGATCGACCTCATCGCCGTCCACAACCTGCGCGACACCCAGGTGCACCTCGCCACGCTGCGCGAGCTGAAAAAGCAGGGCCGCATCCGCTACGTCGGCATCACTACGTCCTCGGACCGGCAGTACGCCGACTTCGAGCAGACCATGCGGCGCGAGCCGCTCGATTTCATCCAGGTCGACTACGCGCTGGACAACCGCGGCGCCGGCGAGCGCATCCTGCCGCTTGCCGCCGAGCGCGGCATGGCCGTGATGGTGAACCTGCCCTTCGGCCGCGGCCGCCTGTTCGAAGCGGTGCGCGGCAAGGCGCTGCCGGCCTGGGCGGCCGAATTCGACTGCGCGAGCTGGCCGCAGTTTTTCCTGAAGTACATCGTCTCGCATACGGCGGTGACGTGCGCGGTGCCGGGCATGGCGCGGCCGGAGTACGCCGAGGACAACCTGGGCGCGGCGCGCGGCCGCCTGGCGGACGCGGCGATGCGCCGGCGCATGGAAAGCTTCATTGACGCCATTTGAGGTGAGGCCGCACGAGCGCCGCGCGCTGGGCTGGTCGTTGCTTTACGTGTTCGCCGTGCTGTCGGCCTACTACGTGCTGCGCCCGATCCGCGACGAGATGGGCGTGCACGGCGGCGTGGAGAACCTGCCGTGGCTGTTCACCGGCACGCTGCTCGGCATGCTGGCGATCAACCCGCTGTTCGCCGCCCTGGTGCGGCGCATGCCGCGCGAGCGCTTCATCGCCTGGAGCTACCGCTTCTTCGCCGGCAACCTGGCCCTTTTCCTGATCGTGTTCCACCTCGCCGATCCGGCACAGGACGTGTGGCTCGGCCGCGCCTTCTTCATCTGGCTGTCGGTGTTCAACCTGTTCGTGGTCTCGGTGTTCTGGGCGCTGATGGTGGACGTCTTCGACGCCGAGCAGGGCAAGCGCCTGTTCGGCTTCCTCGCCGCCGGCGCCACCGTGGGCGCCATCGCCGGCTCGACCCTCACCGCCTCGCTCGTGCACCAGGTCGCGCCCACCAACCTTTTCATCGCCTCGATACTGCTTCTCGAGGTCGCCGTGTTCGCGGCGCGCAAGCTGTCCTTCAGGAACCAGACCGGGGCGCAGAACCCCATCGGGGGTGGCGTGCTGGCCGGCATCTCGCACACTTTGCGTTCGCCTTACCTCCTCGGCGTGTGCCTGTTCATCGTGCTGTTCACGGTGACCTCCACGTTCCTCTACTTCCAGCAGGCCACCATCGCGCGCGACTACTTCGCCGACCGCGGCTCGCGCACCGCGTTCTTCGCGCAAGTGGACTTGCTGGTGAACGTGTTGACCCTTGCCGTCCAGCTTTTCTTCACCGCGCATATCCTGCGCAAGCTCGGCGTGGCGCTCACGCTGGGCATCCTGCCGCTGTTCACCCTGCTGGGCTTCGCCGCGCTCGCCGCCGCCCCGGTGATCGCCGTGGTCGTCGCCTTCCAGGTACTGCGGCGCGCCGCCAACTTCGCCCTCGCCCGCCCCACGCGCGAGCTGCTCTTCACCGTGCTGTCGCGCGAAGACAAATACAAGGCCAAGAGCTTCATCGACACCGTGGTCTACCGCGCCGGTGACCAGGTGGGCAGCTGGTCCTATCTGCTGCTGAGCTCGTTCGGCCTGGGCATTGCCGGGGTGGCCGTGGCCGCCGTGCCGCTGTCCGCCGCCTGGCTGGCGATCAGCCTGTGGCTCGGCCGCCGGCAGGCAAAAATGGCGCCGGCTGAGCAATTTTGACGCGGCCCGGCGAGGCGCCGCGTCTATAGTGCCCTTCATGAAAACACTTCTTGCCCTCGCTACCGCCGCCGCGCTCGCCGGATGCGGCGTCGAAACCGCCAGCACCGCCGCGACCGCCGCCCAGATCAAGAAGCAGGAGATCGAGCAGGGCCGCAACACGATGCAGCACGCGCAGCAGAAAATCGGCGGCGCCATGCAGCAGATGCAGAACCGCGCGGACTCAGCGCCGGACTGATTTCTTGAGGGCGGCGACGGCCTTCTCCATCGAGCTCGCCGCCCTTCGCCACTGCGCCGCCGTGTAGCGCTCGTTCACCGCGGCCATCGTCAGCGCGAGCGCCACGCTCATCGTCTCGTGGTCCATGCCCTCGACGTCCCGCAGCGAATAGATCTCGTCCCGCCCCGCCAGCCCCCGGATCAGCCGCAGCAGCACCTGCGCGTTCTTGCGCGGCCAGTCCGAAATGACGATCTGCCGCGCCTTGGGCAGCGGATCCCGGATGCGCCGCGGCGTCCCGAGATCTGCGCGCAGCGAAAGCAGCGCGACGAATTTTGCGGTGGACAGCACTCGGGTAGCCTACTGCACTACGCGAGAATATCCAGCGGCGCGCTTATACTGGACGGCTGT
>DATACE010000376.1:0-2436 GCA_036259215.1 Burkholderiales bacterium
CGGCGTGCCGGTGGAGGCCTCGGTGCCGGCGGCGAACTCGACCGATCCGGCGTCGGGGCGCGCCAAAGTGCGCAACAGCCGCGGCGTGATGAGCAGCACGATCTCGCTGCGGTCCGTTGTGTCGTTGGTGTGCGAGAAGAGCCGGCTGACCACCGGCAGCTCGCTCAGGCCAGGGACGCGGTCGGCGATGCGCCGGTCGTTGTCGTTGATCAGGCCGGCGAGCACCTGGGTCTCGCGGTCGCGCAGCCGCAGGTTGGTCGCGGCGGTGCGCGTGCCGATCTCGTAGACCAGGCTGGTCGAGCCCGGCGGGCGCACTTCGCGGATGAGGTTGCTCACCTCGAGGCCGACCTTGATGCTCACTTCGTCGTCCAGAGAGATGAGCGGCTCGACCTCGAGCTTGAGTCCGACGTCGAGGTAGCTCACCGACTCGGACACGAAGCCGCCGGTGGCCGCCGCGGTGGTGGTGATGACCGGGACGCGGTTGCCGATATGGATGCGCGCCTTGTCGCGGTTCTTGACGCGGATGCGCGGGTTGGCCAGCACCGTGCTGTCGGTGTCCTGCTGCTGCAGGCTGAAGAGGAACAGAGGATCGGTGAAGCTCAGGCGCACGAGATCGGAGCTGCGGTTGAGCCATTCGGGCAGCGTCAGGGTGCCCGGCGTGCCGGCCGCGCCCACCAGGCTCACCGCGAGCGAGCCGGGGTACTGGATGCCGAGGTTGAGGATGCGGTTGCGGGTCACCTCGAGCACCTCGACCTCCAGCATCACCTCCGGCTCGGCGAGGTCCTGCGCCGCGATCAGCCGCTCGGCAAGCCGGATCGCGCTCGGCGTGTCCTTGATGACCAGCAGGTTGATCTTCTCGTCGATGAAGATGTCGCGCGTCTTGACCAGCGTGCGAATCATGTTGGCCGTCTGCTTGACGTCGGCGTTGGCGAGGTAGAAGCCCTTCACCACCAGCTCCTGGTACTCGCGCAGCTTCTGCGGCGTATTCGGATAGACGAACACCGTGGTGTCGTTGACCACCTTCTGCTCGAGCTGGTTGGTGAGCAGGATGAGCCGGATCGCTTCTTCCACGCTGGCGTTGCGCAGCGAGATGCTGGTGCGCTGGTCGCTGCGCACGTCGCGGTCGAACACGAAGGTGATGCCGCTCGCCTTCTGCAAGACCTCGAACACGTTGCGCACGCTGACCTCGCGCAGGTCGAGCGAGATCGGCTGCGTGGTCGAGGGCTTCAGCTGCGCCGAGACGAGCACCGGCTTCACCAGCTTGTCGTCGATCGCGCGCTGCAGGCGCCGCGCGCCGCGCTGCTGCGGGTTCTCGGTCAGCACCGGGCGCAGCAGGTCCTGCGCCTCGCGGTGCTTGCCGGCGCGCACCAGCCGCTCGGCTTCGGCCACCACGTCGCGGTGGCGGCGGTCGACCTGCACCTGGGCGAGGCCCGCGGCGGCGCGGGCATTGGCGGCGTCGTGCGACTGCACCCGGCGGTAGAGCGCCTCGGCATGCTCGAAGTGGCCGGACTGGCGCAGCGCTTCGGCTTGCACCAGCCACTGCGCCGCAAGCACGTCGCGCAGGCGGAAGTACTCGCTGCGCAGCTGCGCATCGGCCGGATTCTCCGCCGCCGCCTGCTGCAGCAGCGCGAGGGCCTCCTCGCCGCGGCCTTGCTGGTAGTGCGTGCGCGCCTGCTCGAGCGGCGTGGGAGTCGAGGCGCACGCGCCCAGCACGAGCACGAGAAGCGTCAGGAAGATCGGTTTCATCAGAGGTCTCCGGCGGGACGCAGGTGAACGGTGACGCGCACCTGGGCTTCGAGCTGGGTGTCCGCGGCGCGCTTCCGCTCGAAGCGCAGCCCTTCGATCGAGGCGATCGGCATGTCCTTAAGCAGTGCGCCGAGGAAATCGCGCAGCTGCGGGTAGCTGCCGCGCACCGGCAGCGTGACGCGGTAGGCCCACAGGCCGCCAGCGCGGCGCTCGAGGCGGTACTCGCCCTGCGCGAGATCGAGGCCCGCGGCGCGGCCCAGGCGGTGCAGCCGCGCCACCTCGTCGGTCAGCCGCTCGGCGGGCGGGAAGAGGTTATGGAAGCGCTGCAGCTCCTCGGCGCGGCCGCCGGTGGAAGCCGGCCGGTAGAGCGTGCGCGACTGCAGCCGCTCGAGCGCCGCTTTCTGCGCCGGGATTTCCTCGACAAGCGGGGCGAGCGTCGAGAGGTAAAACCCCGCACAGCCCAGCAGGACGCCGATGCCGAGCACGCCCGCGATGCCGAGGCGGCCCAGGGCCGCGTTCAGGCGGTGCTTCATTTCAAGATCGCCTGCACGGAGAACTGGACGGGGCGCTGCGGGTCGTCGCGCTGCACCCGGTGGCTGACGAGATGCGCTTCGCCCAGCGCCTTCGCCGCGGCGAGGCGCCGCAGGTACTGAAACATCGCTTCCTGGCTGCGCGCCTCGGCGGTCAGCT
>DATACE010000377.1:0-18703 GCA_036259215.1 Burkholderiales bacterium
CGCGCGCGGTGGCCGCCGCGCGCGCCGGGTCGCCGACCGCCCAGATGCCGATCGGCGCCACGCGCATCAGCGAGCCGTTCGACTGGCTCTCGTGCGTGTGCAGACCGAGCAGGCCGCGCTCGGTAGTCTCGCCGATGTCGATGGGCCGCGTCTGCAGCCATTCGCGGTAGCCGTCGAGCACCTTGTCCGCGTCGTGCCGCCCGTCGCGCAGCAGCGTGCGCGCCAGGGTGAGCGCCATCTCGCTGTCGTCGGTCGGCTGGCCGGCAATGGTGTGGAACACGCCGCCGTCGGCAAGCTCGCGCACGCCGTCGGGGAAAAGCCGGGCGACCTCGACCGCGGGCTTGAACTCGACGCGCGAGCCCAGGCTGTCGCCGATCACCTGGCCGAGCAGGCAGCCCTGCGCCCGATGGAGGTGCGGCGTGTCCTTGCGCGGAAAGCCGAGCGCCACGCGCGGCTCGCGCCGGGGCTCCTGGTCGAGCTGCGCCCACGGGAAGCGCTGCAGCGCCCGCGCGGCCTCCGGTGCGCCGGCAAACAGGCCGCTCACGCGCTGGGTGGTGTTGCCCATGAGCACCACGTCGCGCCCCTCGGCATCCAGCACCACGCCGCGGGCGGCGTTGATCAGCGCCATGCCGGCGGCAATGTCGTACTCGTTCACGCCGTGCACCGACAGCGTGGCGACGCCGTCGCCGCAGGCGATGCGCGCCATGCGGTAGGCGATGCTCGGCAGGGCGACGTAGCGCGCGGGGGCGACGGCGAGCGACCAGGTGAGCGGCTTGTGGGCCGCCGACGCGGTCGCCCATACCAGCTCGCCGGCGGCGAGGCGCCCCTGCGAGAGGTCGCTCGATACGGCGACGCCGTTACGCAGGATCGCCGGCGCGCCTTCGGCCCAGGCAATGGTGTCGCGCCCGCGATCGGGCGAAAGCGGCGCGCATACCACGCCCAGCACCGGCTGGCTCCCGCGCAGGAGCGCCACGGCGATGGCGCTGCCGCGCCTGCCCGACATGAACTCGAAGGTGCCGTCGTGCGGATCCACCACCCAGGTCCAGCCGGGCTCGCTGCCGGCCGTCATGCCGGTTTCCTCGCCGGCGAACGCGCCGGGCAGGACGGCCTGCAGCTTCGCGCGCAGGCGCTCCTCGACCTCGCGGTCGGCCTCGCAATGGCCGCGGCGCCCGCGCGGGCCCTGCGGGCGGTAGAATTCCTCGCGCAGGCGCTCCGCCTCCTCCTCCACCGCGGCAATCACGCGGTTCAGCACACCGATCACCATGAAAGGAACTGTATGACGCTTGGCATCGAAGATCTCATCGTCGGAAAAGGCGATACCGCCGCCAAAGGCCAGCAGGTCACCGTGCACTACACCGGGTGGCTGAGCGAGGGTACCAAACTGGGCGGCAAGTTCGACTCGAGCAAGGATCGCAACGAGCCCTTCGAGTTCTCGCTCGGCGGCGGGCAGGTGATCAAGGGCTGGGACCAGGGCGTGGAAGGCATGAAGGTCGGCGGCAAGCGCAAGCTCACCATCCCGCCCGAGCTGGGCTACGGCGCGCGCGGCGCCGGCGGCGTGATCCCGCCCAACGCGACGCTGGTGTTCGAAGTGGAGCTGCTAGGCGTCGGCTAGGCCGCCTTTGCCGCGCAGCGCCTTGATGCGGCCGCGCTGGCGCTTCTCGTCCATCCTGCGGATCTTGGAGGAGCGGGTGGGGCGCGTCGGGCGCCGCTTCTTCGGCAGGTGCGCCGCGGCCGCGACCAGCGCTTTCAGGCGCGCGATGGCTTCGGCGCGGTTCATCTCCAGGCTGCGGTGCTTCTGCGACTTGATCACCACCACGCCGGTGCGCGTGATGCGCTGGTCGCCGAAGCGCAGCAGCCGCTCCTTCACCTCCTCGGGCAGGGACGAGGCGCGCACGTCGAAGCGCAGGTGCACCGCGTTGGACACCTTGTTGACGTTCTGCCCGCCGGCGCCCTGCGCGCGCACCGCGGTGAGCTCGATCTCGGTCTCGGGAATAGTGAGGGAATGGGTCAGCACCCCGATAGTGTAGGCAAAAGCTAGCTCGCCTCTTCGAGCTCGCGGCTGCCGGGGCGGCTGTCCCAGCGGTCGCGCTCGACCGGCGGCTCGGCGGCCGTGGCCCCGCCGCTTGCCTCGCCCGGAGGCGGCTCGGGGCTCGCGCAGCCCGCCGCCAGCGAGAAAAGGGACGCGTAAACAAGCGCCTTCATGCCGGCTACTTCTTGCCGCTGCGGCGCCGCTCGTCCTTTTCGGCCTGCTCGGCCTTGGCCGCGGGCCGCGTCTCGACGCCGGTCGCCCCCAGCGCCGCGCCGCCTTCCACCGAGGCGTTGCTGCCGGCGCGCGCCCGCGCCGCATCGCCGCTCGCCCCGGCCGAGGAGCTTTCTTCCCGAACGCTGTTGCCACGCGCGCCGCGCGCTTCCTCGCGGTCGGAAGAGGCCTCGTTCGCGATGCGTCCGGGGTTGCCCGCGTCTTTCGATATGGCGCCGTCGGTCTTCGGGGCGGCCTGGATGCCGCCCACCGCGCCTTCCGTGCGCACGCGCGCCTTGGTTGCCGGGTCGAGCTTGCTGGCGTCCGTGTTGGCGCCTTGCGTGTTCTGTCCGCCGGCGTCGTACTGCGCCGCGGCGCTGAAACTTAGAGACAGCAATCCTAGAAGCATGAGAAAGGGCATGAGCAACCTCCGGTCAGCCCAACGCCGCAATCTGCGTGCCTGCAAAACAAGCGGTTACTTACTGACGCGGTTGCGGCCGGACTGCTTGGCGCGATAGAGCGCCTCGTCGGCGGCTTTCAGGACCTGCGAGGCGGTGCGCCGCTCGTCGCCGGGCTGCGCCACGCCGATGGACACGGTGACCGAAAGCGTCTTGCGCGCGGGCTTGTTGAGGCGCAGGCGCGCGGTGTCGTCCGGGTTGCGCGGGCGGTCCTCGCCGCGCACCGCCATCTTGTAGCGCTCAATGGAGTCGCGCATCGATTCGAGGTGACGGGTGGCCGCGCGCAGGTCGCTGTCCGGGAACAGCACGCAGAATTCCTCGCCGCCGTAGCGGTAGGCGATGCCGCCGCCGTCCATCTGCGCGAGCCGCCCGGCCACGAGCTTGAGCACCTGGTCACCGATGTCGTGGCCGTGGACGTCGTTGAATTTCTTGAAGTGGTCGATGTCCACCATGGCGACCGCATACTGCGCGCCGAGCGTGCGCAGGCGCTCGTCGAGCGCACGCCGCCCCGGCAGCCCGGTGAGCTCGTCGCGGAAGGCGAGCCGGTGCGATTCCTGCAGCAAGGCGACGATCAGCATGACGCCGGCGGCGGCGAGGAACGCGGCGAACATCCCGCTCTCCTGCGCCCAGTACGCGCCGATGAAGAAGCTCACCAGCGCGGCGGCATGGGCGATCTGCAGCGGCCGCGGCTCGAGGTAGGCGCGCCACACGGCGGCGGCAAAGGCGGCGGCGAACATGAGGCGCCCGACCAGCGGCACCGGCGGGGCGCGCAGCGCCCAGTTGTCGGTCGACGCCTCGCCCAGGTTGAGCGCGTTGAGCCACACCACCAGCACGACCTCGGCGCCGAACAGCAGCAGCCAGCGAAACGCCATGCCGTAGCGCGCCCCGCGCTCGCGCGCCGCGAAGGCGATCAGGGCGTTGAGCGGCACGAGCAGCGTCAGCGCGACGAACACCGGCTTGGAGGAGGCGTACGCATCGAACGCCGCCCACGCGAGGAGCAGCGAGGCGAGCAGCACGAAGCTGCGGCCGCGGTTGAACCACAGCGCCATGCCGGCGCCGGTCAGCAGCACGGCATAGGGGCCGGCGTTATGCAGTCCTTCGTAGCCCGGCGGCAGGCCGGAGCTAAAGGTCACGGCGACAATGGTGGCGAGCAGGATGCCGCCCATCGTCCATAGCGGACGCGTTATTCTTAGGAGCTCGTGCAATGACCCCCCGGTATCCCGCCGAAAGCGCCCCCCGCAAGCTTGCCGCGGGCGCCGTGGTGTTCCGCCGCACCGACCGCGGCGTGCGCCTGCTCGTGCTGCGCGCCTACAAGAACTGGGATTTCCCCAAGGGCATGGTCGAGCCCGGCGAAAGCGAGCTGGAGGCGGCGCGGCGCGAGTGCGCCGAGGAAACCGGCCTTGCCGACCTCGAGTTCCCGTTCGGCGACGTGCACCGGGACACCGTGCCCTATGCCGGCGGCAAGGTGGCGCGCTATTTCCTCGCCGAGACCGGTGCCGCCGCGGTCACCCTGCCCGTCTCGCCGGAGCTCGGCCGCCCCGAGCACCACGAATGGCGCTGGGTGAGCCTCGACGAGGCCGAGGAGCTGCTGCCGCCGCGGCTGGCCGTGATCCTGGACTGGGCGCGCCAGACCCTCGGCTAGCACTACTCGCCCAGGCGGTCGGGCTTGAACCCGACGTCCGGAAGCTTGCCGCGCTGCGCGCGCCGGCCCAGGTGCTCGGCGATCTGCTTCTGGTTGAGGGTCGCCGCCTTGCGCGCGCGCTTGAAGCCGGAAACCACGAGCGACTTGCCGTCGGTGCCGAGCACGCTCGCGAGGGTGGCGTTCTCGGGCAGCGCCAGGAGCTGCACGCCGACGCCGCCGTTGGGCCGCTCGGGCACTTCGTCGAGCGCAAACACGAGCAGCCGGGCGTCCGAAGACAGCGCGGCGATCAGCGGATGCGACACCAGCGCCGGCGGCTGCGCGCGCGCGCCCGCCTCGACCTTCATGAAATCCTTGCCCTGGCGCGTCTTGGTGACCAGGTCGCCCAGCTTGCACACGAAACCCAGGCCGGCGGAGCTGTTCATGAGGAGCTTCTGGCCGAGGTCGCCCGAGCGCATCCAGACAATGTCGTCGGAGCCCGAGTTGACCAGGGTATTCACCGGCGTGCCGTCCCCGCGCCCGGTCGGGATGGCGGCCGCGTCCAGCGTGAAGCTCTTGCCCGAGGCGGCGAGCACGATCAACGGGTCGGTGGTCTTGCACTCGAGGGTCTGCAGCAACGCGTCGCCGTCCTTGAAGGTGAGCGAGGAAAGGTCGAGCGCGTGGCCGGTGCGCGCGCGGATCCAGCCCTTCTGCGACAGGATCACGGTGATCGGCTCCTGCACCACGGTGCGCTCCACCTGCGCGCGCTCCTCGGGCTTGATCAGCGTGCGGCGCGCATCGCCGTACTTCTTCGCGTCGTCGTGCAGCTCGCTCACCACGAGCTTTTTCAGCTCCTTGTCGTCCTCCAGCAGGCTTTTCAGCTCCTTCCTCTGGGACTCGAGGGCTTTGCGCTCCTCGTTCAGCTTGATGCCGTCGAGCCTGGTGAGCTGCCCCAGGCGCAGGTCGACGATGTCCTGAGCCTGCCTTTCCGAGAATTTGAACTTGGATCTTAATTTTTCTTTTGCTTCAGCCTGATCTTCACTCGCGCGGATGAGCTTGATGATGTCGTCGATCTTCGCGTAGGCGGCGAGGCGCCCGGTGACGATCTCGTGGCGCTCCTGCACGCGCGCCAGGCGAAACTGCGTGCGCCGGCGCACCGTGGCGACGCGGAACTCGCCCCACTCGCGCAGCACGTCCAGGATGCCCTTGGTCTCCGGCAGGCCGTCCAGGCCGAGCCAGGTGAGGTTGACGGCGTAGCGCGTCTCGAGCGAGGTGTGCACCAGCAGCGCCGCCATCAGCTCCTCGGGGCTCTGCCGCGAGCTCCTGGGCTCGATCACCAGGCGCAGCTTGGACTTGCGGTCGCTCTCGTCGCGCACCCCGCCCTGGTCGATCTGGTCGAGGATGAACTGCTTCATGCGCCTTTGCTCCTGGGTCACTTCCTTCCTGCCCAGGCCCGGCTTCGGGTTGGCGAGCGCCTCGATCTCCTCCATCACCTGCTTCACCGACACGCCGTGCGGCAGCTCGCTGACCACCACGCGCCACTGGCCGCGCGCGAGCTGCTCGGTCTCCCAGCGGCACTTGAGCACCAGCGAGCCGCGGCCGGTCTCGTAGGCCTGCCTGATCTCCGCCGGCGGCGAGATGATCTGGCCGCCGCCGGGGAAGTCGGGCCCGGGCATGTGCTCGAGCACGTCCTCCACCTTGGCGCGCGGATGCCGGATGACATGCGCCGCCGCGGCGGCGACTTCCTTCAGGTTGTGCGAGGGAATGCGCGTCGAGAACCCGACCGGGATGCCGAAGCTGCCGTTCAGCAGACCGAAGGGCAGCCGTGCCGGCAGCAGCACGGGCTCGTCGAATTTCCCGTCATAGTTCTTGATGAAATCGACGGTGCCCTCCCCGATTTCGCTCAAGAGCAATTCGGAAAAGCGCGAGAGCTTGGCCTCCGTGTACCGGTAGGCGGCCGGCGCGTCGCCGTCGCGCGAGCCGAAATTGCCCTGGCCGTCGATCAGCGGGTAGCGCATCGAGAAAGGCTGCGCGAGGTGGACCAGCGCCTCGTAGGTGGAGCTGTCGCCGTGCGGGTGGTACTTGCCCAGCACCTCGCCGACGTAGCGCGCGCACTTGGAGAACGACTGCGCGCCGCCCGGCGTGTCGCCCATGGCGTACAGGATGCGCCGCTGCACCGGCTTCAGCCCGTCGGCGATCTCCGGCAGCGCGCGCGACTTCACCGTGGATACCGCGTAGCCGAGGTAGGCCTGCGAGGCGTGCTGCTCGATCGGCGCCGCGTCGTCGCCGCCGTCGGCAGGGAAAAGGTCTAGGGTCTGGGTGTCATCCATCCGAGGCTCATTCAAGTCTTTGGAAAAGGTCGAACTGCCGGTCGGCGTTGTACACCGCGAGCTCGACCGCGGCCTTCGCCTTCTGCAGGTTTTCGCACTGGCCGGCACGGCCGCCGGCTTCCCATCCGTACCGGTCCTTGCCGAGCAGCGTCACCTTGCCCAGCCTGGTCTTGCCCAGCCAGTACGCGTGCCCCTTGTAGGCGCGCTCCCAGAAGGGCTTGGCTTTCTTCTTCGTGGCTATACGTCGGCCTCCACGGTCTTCCAGTGCTCGCGCATCCAGTCGCGCCGGCCTTCGGCTTCGCCCGCGTCCATCAGCAGCTCGAAGGTCTTGCGGATCTTCTTGATCTCCTTCGGGTCGAGCTGCATGCGGATCAGGCGCCGCGTGTCCGGGTTCATGGTGGTTTCCCACAGCTGCTCGGGGCTCATCTCGCCCAGGCCCTTGAAGCGCGAGATCTCCCAGCTGCCTTCCTTCACCTTTTCCTTCTTCAGCGTGGCGAGCGCTTCTTCCAGCTCGTCGTCGTCCAGGCAATAGATGCGCCGCGGCGGCTTGCCTTTACCCTGGGCCGGGACCTCGATCTTGTAGAGCGGCGGCATGGCGACGTAGAGGTGGCCGGTCTCCACCAGCTTGGGCGCGTGCATGAAGAAGAAGGTGAGCAGCAGCGCCTGGATGTGGCCGCCGTCGACGTCCGCGTCGGTCATCACCACCACCTTGCCGTAGCGCAGCCCCGAGAGGTCCACGTCGGTGTCGGCCGGATGCGGGTCCACCCCGATGGCGGTGGCGATGGCCTGCAGCTCCTTGTTGGCGAGCACCGTGCGGCTGTCCTTCGACATGGTGTTGAGCACCTTGCCGCGCAGCGGCAGGATCGCCTGCGTGTCCTTGTCGCGCGCCTCCTTGGCCGAGCCGCCCGCCGAGTCGCCTTCGACCAGGAACAGCTCGTTGCGCGACACGTCGCCCGAGGCGCAATCCACCAGCTTGCCGGGCAGCGTGGCGATGCCGCTCGACTTCTTGCGCTCCACCTTCTTGCCCTTGGACAGGCGCGCCATGGCCTGCTCGATGGCGAGCTCGACGATGCGCTTGCCCTCCGCGGCATGCTCGTTCAGCCACAGCTCGAACGCGTCGCGCACGCACAGCTCGAGGAGCTTCGCCGCGTGGCGCGTCGTGAGCTTCTCCTTGGTCTGGCCGTGGAACTGGGTGCGCACGATGCGCGCCGACAGCGTGAAGCAGGCGCGCTGCCACAGGTCGTCGGGGATCAGCTTCACGCCCTTGGGCGCGAGCCCGCGCGTGTCCATGAACGCCGCCAGCGCCTCGAAGATGCCCGAGCGAAAGCCCGCCTCGTGGGTGCCGCCCGAGCGCGTGGGGATGAGGTTCACGTGGCTGTCGGCGAACACGTCGCCTTCGGCCACCCAGCCGATGGCCCAGGAGGCGCCCTCGCCGGGTTCCACTTCAGAAATATTCTGGACGGATTTCTCGTCGAAAAATCTCTGGCCCGTGAACAGCGGGGCGATCAGCTCGCGCCCGGCGAGCATCATCTCGAAGTACTGCACCATGCCGCGCTCGTACTGCCAGGTCTTGTCTTCCTTGCCCTCGATGCTGAGCACCATGGTGAGCCCGGGCAGCAGGTAGGCCTTGGAGCGCACCAGGTGCTCGAGCTCGGGCAACGGGATGTTGGGCGAGTCGAAGTACTTCGGATCCGGCCACAGGCGCACCACGGTGCCGGTCCTGCGCTCCTTGATCTTCTCGCTTCTCAGCTTCTCCTTCAGCTCCCCGCCTTCGAAGGCGATGCTGTGCTTTTGATTATTTCTATAAACAATTACTTCGCACCGCCGGGAAAGCGCGTTGGACACCGCCACGCCGACGCCGTGCAGGCCGCCCGAGATGTGGTAGACGCCGTCGCCCGAGCGCGAGAACTTGCCGCCGGCGTGCAGCATGGTGAAGGCCACCTCCACCGCCGGCTTTTTCTCCACCGGGTGCATGTCGACCGGGATGCCGCGGCCCTCGTCCTCGACCTCGATGGAGCCGTCCTTGCGCAGCGTCACGGTGATCTTCTTGCCGTAGCCGGCGAGCGCCTCGTCGACCGCGTTGTCGATCGCCTCCTGCATGATGTGCAGGGGATGGATGGTGTGCGTGTACATGCCCGGCATGCGGCGCACGGGCTCGAGCCCCTTGAGCGCCTGGATGGCCGATGCGTCGTAGACCTGTTGCTTTGCCATGGATCTAGTTCAGTTCGTCGCTTGTTCCACAAGGAATTGTAGTCGCCTCAGGCGGCCGGCACGGCATAGCGCTTGCGCACCTGTGCCGCGCTCGAGCGTCCGGGCCAGTGCACCGCCACCCCCTCGGCGGCGGCGGCGTCCGCGAGCGCGCGATCGAGCGTGAGGAGATCGAAGCCGGAGCGGGCAGCAAGCTCCAGGTAGGACGCATCGTAAGCCGTCAGGCCGCGCCGGTCGGCGAGCGCGCTCAAAGCGCGGATGTCGGGGAGCGTATGGTCGGTGCGCAGCGCGAGCTGCGCGGCGCTGTCCAAAATCTCGAGGCGCTGCTCGCGGCCCACGCGCCGCTTTCTCTCCGCCATCAGCAATGCATTCGGAAATTCGAGCCGCCAGATGAAAGGCACCCAGCAGTCGGTGGATTCGAGCAGTTCGAATGCCGTGTCGGTGAAGACGGTACGCTCGTCCTGCAGGAACCAAGCCAGGGTGACCGAGCAGTCGAAAACGACCGCCATCAGTACCTGCGTCCCGCCTTGATGAGCTCGGGGATGGTCGTTCCGGGCTTGGCTCCTCGATCCCAGCCCGCCCGCTTGCGCTTGATGTCCTCGATCAGCGCCCGCCGGCGCAGGCGCTCGGCTTCGTCGGCGGCCGCCGGCACCAGCCTCGCGACCGCCTTGCCGCGCCGGGTGATGGTGACCGTCTCGCCTGCCTCGACTTTGTCCAGCAGCTCGGCAAGCTTGGTCTTGGCCTCGAAGGATCCAACGGTGATCATGACAACGCCCCCAACTAGACAACCAGTTGGGAGCATAGGCCTTCGGCGTCAGCGATGCAACTTTGCGAAGTCCTCGATGCTTTGCCGGACCGAATGCGCCAGCGGCGCTTCCTCCCAGAGCTGCAGCAGCGCCTTCTGGGTTTTCAGCGCCTCGCGCTCCCCCTTGAGAAGATTGCCTATCACCCGTGCGAGCGTCTCCTCGCCGCCGATCTCCTCCACCAAACCCCACTCAAACGCCCGCCGCGCGTCGATCGCCTCGCCGGTCAGCACCAGCCAGGCGGCGCGGCCGCTGCCGATGAGCCGCGGCAGCAGCGCGGCTTCGACGACCGAAGGGATGCCCAGGCGCACTTCGGGCATGGCGAACTTGGTGCCGTCGGCGGCGATGCGCAGGTCGCAGGCGGCGGCGATCTCCAAGCCGGCGCCGATCACCGCCCCGTGCAGGCCCGCCACCACCGGGATGGGAAGCCGCCGGATGGCGGCGCACACCTCGTGGATGCGCTCGACGAACTGGCCGGCGGTGGACGCGTTCAGGGATTTCAGCTCGTTCACGTCGGCGCCGCCGCAGAACGCGCGGCCGCGGCCGCCGAGCACCAGCACCCGGGCGCCGGGGGAAGCGGCGACGGCCTGCAGCGCCGTCCGAAGCCCGCCCAGGTGCGCCGAGTCGAGCGCGTTGGCCTTCTCGGCGCGGTCGAGGAAGATGCGCGCGACCCCGCCTTCGATTGCCGTCTCTACGCCCATGCGAAAACGTGGTCTGTCCCTGTTTTGGCGGCTATCATACAAGCGGACCCTTTAGAGGAGGAGCCACCATGTCCGTCACCTTGCGCGCCGCTGCGGCCGCGCTGCTGCTTGCCGTTGCCCCGCTCGCTTTTGCCCAGGAAACGCTGGTCGTGTACTTCGCCAAGGGCTTTTATCCGGCGGAGGACAAGGCGGTCGACGAGCTGGTCGCCAAGTTCGAGAAGAAAACCGGCGTGAAGGTCGAGCTGTCGCGCTACGCGCCGCAGGAGATGATCCCCAAGACCGTGGCCGCGCTGGACGCGGGCTCGCCGCCCGACGTGGTGTACGGCGACGTGTTCGATTTCCAGGTCGCCGGCAAGTGGGCCTTCGAGGGGCGCCTGGAGGACCTGTCGGACATCCTGGTGCCGATGAAGGCGAAGTTCCTGCCGAACACGCTCGAGACCACGTACATGTACAACGACAAGGCGAAGAAGCGGGCGTACTACGCCTTTCCGCTGAAGCGCCAGACGATGCACATCCAGTACTGGAAGGACATGCTGGCGGAGGCCGGCTTCAAGGAGTCCGACATCCCGACGTCGTGGAAGGCGTACTTCGACTTCTGGTGCGGCAAGGTGCAGCAGGCCTATCGCAAGAAGACCGGCAAGCGCGTCTACTCGGTCGGCAGCCCGATGGGCGTGGATTCGTCCGACTCGTTCTACTCCTTCCTCACCTACATGGACGCGTACGACGTCAAGCTGGTGGACGACGACGGCAAGCTGCGCGTCGACGACAAGCAGGTGCGCCAGGGACTGATCAGCGCGGTGCGCGACTACAGCGAGACCATCGGCAAGGGCTGCACGCCGCCCTCGGCGATCAACTGGAAGGACCCGGACAACAACGTCAACTTCCACAACAAGACCATCATCATGACGCACAACGCCACCATTTCGATCGCCTCGAAATGGCTGGACGACATGAACAACGACAAGCTGAAGCCCGAGGAGCGCGCGCAGGCGAAGAAGAACTACCAGGAGCTGATCGCCACCGCCGGCTTTCCCAGGAAGCCCGACGGCAAGCCGATGCAGTACCGCTCCGCGGTCAAGGTGGGCGTGATCTTCGACAATGCGAAGAACAAGAAGCGCGGCAAGGAGTTCGTCGCCTTCCTGATGGAGGACGAGAACCTCACGCCTTATGTCGAGGGCGCGCTCGGGCGCTGGTACCCGGTGACCAAGTCGGGCGCCGCGCGCAAGTTCTGGACCGAGGACCCGCACCGCAAGGTGGTGCACGATCAGTTCTCGGCCGGCACCGTGCCGTTCGAATTCACGCGCAACTGGAAGTTCACCATCCTCAACAACGAGAACGTCTGGGCGAAAGCCATGAGCCGCGTGGTCACCGACCGGTGGCCGCCGGAGAAGGCGGTCGACGAGATGATCAAGCGCATCAAGGAAGTCGCGGGCTGACCGCTTTTTGTCTTCCGTAGCGCTTCCCCATCCGCCGGTCGCCCGCCGGCGGATGAGCTCCTGGCAGGCGTGGGGCCTGATCCTGCTCGCGCCCTACGCCCTCGTGTTTCTCGCGTTCGTGGCCTATCCGGTGAGCTACGGGCTGTGGCTCGCGCGCCATCCCGAGAGCTACGTGCAGCTTTTTGCCGACCCGATCTTCTTCCGCACGGTGGTCAACACGGTTTTCTTCCTCCTCATCGCGGTCAACCTGAAGTTCCTGCTGGCGCTGTGGCTGTCGGGCTTCTTCGTGCACGAGCGGCTGTGGATCCGCTGGATGTCGCTGCTGTTCCTGCTGCCCTGGGCGGTGCCCTCCATCCCCACCATCTTTTCCATCCGCTTCATGTTCAACCCGGAATGGGGCGTGGTGAACTCGGTGGTCTTCCGGCTCACCGGGCTGGATGGGCCCAACTGGCTGAACGATCCCTACATCGGCCTGGGCCTCGCGATGCTCACGCACATCTGGAAGTCGCTGCCGTTCTGGACGCTCATCCTGATTGCCGGGCGCCTCGCCATCCCGCGCGAGCAGTACGAGGCGGCGGGCGTGGACGGCGCCACCACCTGGCAGAAATTCCGCTACGTGACCTGGCCCTCGCTGCGCACGCTGTACCTCGCCTCCACCATCCTGTCGATGATCTGGACGCTCGGCGACTTCAACAGCGTGTACCTGCTCACCGGCGGCGGGCCCGCCGACCTCACGCACGTGCTCGCGACCCTGGGCATCCGCTACATTCGCCTGGACCAGGTGGACCTCGCCATGGCGACCATCGTGTGCGCGATGCCGCTGGTGCTGCCGCTGGTGTACTTCATGATGAAGAACCTGTCGCGGCCGGTGCAATGAGGCGGTTCTCCAGGGACGCAGTCCTGCTGCTGGCGGCGATTCCGATCCTGCTGTGGACGCTGCTGCCGATCTACCACATCTTCCTTTTCTCGATTTCCTCCAAGGACTCGGCGTTTTCGGGCGCGCTGTGGCCCGACCAGCCCACGCTGCGCAACTTCGAGACCATCGCACGCCAGCACCATTTCTACCTGCACCACTTCTGGGTGCAGATCTGGAACTCGCTGTGGATCGCGGTGGCAGCCGGCGCGATCACGCTCGCCATCGCCTCGTGCGCGGCCTTCGCCATCAGCCGGCTGCGCGCGCGCGGCGGGCGCGCGGTGATGAACCTGGCGCTTTTCACCTATTTCATCCCGGCGGCGTTCCTCGCCATCCCGATGTACAAGGCCATGGGCGCCTACGGCCTGCTCAACAGCCGCTGGTCGCTGGTGCTCGCCATGGTCACGCTTGCCTCGCCCTACGCCATCTGGGTGCTCAAGCAGGCCTCCGACAAGCTGCCCTACGAGCTCGACGAGGCCGCGCGCATCGACGGCGCCACGCCGCTGCAGCTGTTCCGGCTGGTGTACCTGCCGCTGATGGCGCCCTCGCTGGTGGCGATCGGCACCTATGCGCTGCTGCTCGCGTGGAACGAGTACCTCTACGCCTATCTGCTGCTTTCGCATGAAACCACCATCACGCTCGCGGTCGCGCTGGGCCACTTCATCTCCGCGGACGACTCGCCGTGGGAGCTGCTCATGGCCACCGGCCTGGTGTACGCGCTGCCGCCGGCGGCGATCTACTACGCCTTCCGGCGCTACATGGTGGCCGGGCTCACCAGCGGGGCGGTGAAGAGCTGATGGCTTCGGTCGTCTTTGATTCTATTTCCAAGTCTTTTGGATCTACCAAGGTCCTCCACGGCATCTCCCTCGACATCGCCGACGGCGAATTCATGGTGCTGGTGGGGCCCTCGGGCTGCGGCAAGTCGACGCTGCTGCGCATGCTCGCGGGCCTGGAGGACATCAGCGGCGGGCGCATCTCGATCGACGCGCGCGTGGTGAACGACGTGGAATCGAAGGACCGGGACATCGCCATGGTGTTCCAGAGCTACGCGCTCTACCCGCACATGACGGTGCGCGAGAACATGGGATTCTCCCTGCGCCTCAGGAAGGAAAATGCCCGCGTGGTGGGCGAGCGCGTGGACCGGGCCGCGGCCATCCTCAACCTTGAGCCATATCTGGAGCGCTACCCGCGCGAGCTCTCGGGCGGCCAGCGCCAGCGCGTGGCCATGGGGCGCGCGATCGTGCGCGACCCGAAAGTGTTCCTGTTCGACGAGCCGCTGTCCAACCTCGACGCCAAGCTGCGCGTGGCGATGCGCTCGGAAATCAAGGCGCTGCACCAGCGGCTGAAGACCACCACGGTGTACGTCACCCACGACCAGGTGGAGGCGATGACCATGGCCGACCGCATCGCGGTGATGAACGAGGGGCGCATCGAGCAGCTCGGCGGCCCGCTCGAGCTGTACGACCGCCCGGCGAACCTGTTCGTCGCGCAGTTCATCGGCTCGCCGGCCATGAACGTGTTCGACGGGGTCTACCGCGACGGCGCCGTGGACGGCCTCGGCGCGCGCTGGCCCTGCAACGCAAAAGCCCGCGACGGCCAGCGCGTGAAATACGGCATCCGGCCGGAGCACCTGCAGTCCGGCGGCACCGGCATCCCGGCGGAAGTCGTGCTGGTGGAGCCGATGGGCGCGGAAACCGAGCTGCGCGTGAAGCTGGGCGAGCAGCCGTTTACCGTGCTCACCCACGGCCGCTCGCGCGCGGGCCCCGGCGATCGCGTGCTGCTCGCCCCGCAGGCGGAGCATGCGCACCTGTTCGACGCGGCGAGCGGCATCCGCCTTTAGAATCGGGGCATGGCGAAAGAGACCAACTGGGCCTTCCCGGCGGAGATGCGGCCCAAGCCCGAGGACTGGCGCTTCGACCTGGATGGCGCGCTGGATGCCGTAGTGCAGCTGCGCGCGGAGATCCCGGAAGACGCGTTCACCGCGCAGATCCTGGGCACCGAGCGCCTGGGCAACGGCGTGGTGATCCGCGACGACGGGCTGGTGCTCACCATCGGCTACCTCATTACCGAGGCGAGCACCCTGTGGCTCACCACCAACAAGGGCGTGGTGGTGCCGGGCTTTCCGCTCGCCTACGACCAGGTCACCGGGTTCGGGCTGGTGCAGGCGCTGGGCAAGCTCGGCGTGCGGGCGCTGCCGCGCGGCTCGGCTTCGTCGTGCCGCATCGGCGAGAACGTGGTGGTCGCCGGCCACGGCGGCCGCGCGCACGCGCTGCGCGCCACCGTGTTCGCCAAGCGCGAATTCGCCGGCTACTGGGAATACCTGCTGGACGAAGCCATCTACACCGCGCCGGCGCATCCGCAGTGGGGCGGGTCCGCGCTCATCGGCGCCGACGGCAAGCTGCTCGCCGTGGGCTCGCTGCTCGTGCAGGAGAAGGTCGACGCCGGCACCCTGCAGGGCAACATGGCCGTGCCCATCGACCTCCTCGCGCCGATCCTTGACGACATGCTCAAGCTCGGGCGCCCGGCGCAGCCGCCGCGCGGCTGGCTGGGCATGTACACCACCGAGGCCGCCGGCAAGCTGGTGGTCGCCGCCGTCGCCCCCGGCGCGCCCGCCGAGCGCGGCGGCATCAAGGTCGGCGACGTGGTCGTGGAGGTGGCCGGCGAAAAGCCCGACAGCCTCGCCGACCTGTGGCGCAGCATCTGGGCGCTCGGCGGCCCGGGCAGCACGGTGCCGCTGAAGCTCCTGCGCAAATCCACCCTCGTCAACACCGCCCTGCGCACCGCAGACCGCAACGACTTCCTCAAGAAGCCGCACCTCCACTAAACGCCAACAAGATCGGGGTCAGAGCCCGATCCTTCTTGCTACGAGAGCAAGTAAACGCCCGCCGGGGACATTGCCGCCGGGCCCGGCTTGCCCGGCCTGCGCTTCGATCCGATCCGGGCCAGCAGCGCGTCGCTCACCAGTGGATAGCCGGCATTGGTCGCTTCACGTATGGCATTGACGAGGACTTCCTCGATGCTCGTTTGGAATAGACGGCGATAAACAGCGTGGCGCAAAGTTGCATCCGAGGCGAGCGCAACGAACTCGGGATGCTCGGCAAGGAACGGATCACTGCGCATGCCTGAATTGACGGCATGGCTGGACCAAAGGTAGGACGAGGGATGGTTCACCATGGCCGCCCGCATCGGATTGAGCTCGATATAGCGGTAGCACGCGAGCACGTACCGCCGCGACTCCACCAGGCAAGAGCGGTATCTGCCCTCCCACAATGTGCCGCTGCGGCCATGGCGGCGGTTGAAGTACTGCACATACCGCTGGCCGAGGTCGCGCATTAGGCCGGGAAGCGCGCCCTCCTCACCCGGTGTCAGCAGTAGATGCACATGGTTCGTCATCAGGCAGTACGCATGCACGGCGCAGTCGTACTTCGCCGACAGCTGCCGCAGGTTCGCGAGGTAAACGAGATAGTCCTCGTCGCCCCGGAAACAAGCGGAGCGATTGTTGCCGCGCTGGATAAGGTGAACCGCCACTCCTGGCAGTACGAGCCGAAGCGCCCTGGGCATGCTCCATACAACGGCCTCGCGCTTTAGCCGTTGACGAGATCGGGCTCTGACCCCGAATTACGGTTTGAAGCGGTCGACGGCTTTCCAGTCGACCAGGTCGGCGAGGCTGGGGGTGGAGGGAAGGATGATGCGGCCGTCGCGGATTTCGGGGGTCCGGGTGACGACCTGCTGCTGCAGGATGAGGAAGAAGCTTTGCTCGGCGACGAGGCTCGAGGGGAGCTGCAGGTTGACCAGCGTGCCGAGCGCGCTTTCGGCGTAGATGCCGAGCGCCGTGCCGCCGCCGCCGAGCACGCGCCTGATGGCGAGGGATTCGGAAAGCCCGATGCGCCCGGGCTTGAGCGACACGGCTCTCGCGCCGCGCGCCCGGTACAGCTCGGCGTCGCGCACCGAAGTGCACGAGCCGTCGACCAATATGGGAACCGGACTGCCCGCCTGCAGCGCCTCGAAGTGCGCGTCGGGCGCGAGCGGGCACGGATCCTCGGCGACCGCGGCGCCGGCTTCGGCGATGCGCCGCACGTACTCGGGCGCTTCGCTGCGCGCATAGGCGCCGTTGGCATCGACGTACAGCTCTACCGTCGATCCGACCGCGGCGCGGATGGCGGCAAGCGCTTCGAGGTCGGTCTCCAATCCCTGCCCGCCTTTCACCTTCAGCGTGCGAAAGCCGTGGCGCGCGCACAGCTCGGCCGATTCGTTCGCCATGAGGGCGGGCTTGTCGCGCGTCACCGTCCAGCACACTTCGCGCGAGGCGCTGCCTTCGAGGAGCTGCCACAGCGGCTGTCCGGCGGCCGCCGCGCGCAAGGTCCAGCAGGCGTTGTCCACCAGGCCCTTCGCCAGGCGGTTCTCGGGGATCCTGGCGTGCGCCCGCGACACCGCCTGCGCATCGAGGAGGTCCACGCCCGCCATCGCCGGCATGACGACGTCTTCGAGCGCCGCCTGCAGCGAGCGCGGCGACACGCCGGACCAGGTGTCCTTAATGGTTCCTTCGGCGATGCCGGCGAGCCCGTCCTTGGATTCGAGTTTCAGGAGCGCGTAGAGCCCGGCGTTCTCCACCGCGTTGGACCACACCACTTCGCGCCTGTACGGCAGGCGATAGAAGTGCAGCGACCAGCGGGCGAGTTTCATGCTGCTATTGTCGCCCAGGCGCGTCAACGCCACCCGCAACGGAGCGTTTTACAGGAACGATGAAGCACTTCGCCGCAGCAGTTGTAATTGTTTCCGTGCTCGCCGGGTGCGCGGCGCCGCCGCGCCAGGACCTCGGCGCGGTGCGCGTCGTCGCGTCCCCTTACGAGCCGGCGGCGCAACTCGACGCGGCGGCGCGCGGCAGTGCGGCGGAAGGCGCGGTGATCGGCGCGGCCGGCGGGGCGGGCATCGGCGCGCTTTCCGCCAAAGCCTCCGCCGGCCTGCTGTGCACGGTGGGCGGGCCGCTGTGCTGGATCGTGATGATCCCCGCCGCCATCGTCGGCGGCGTGGTGGGCGGCCTGGCGGGCGGCGCGGCCGACGCCATCACCAGCGGACCGAGCAAGGAAGTGGTCGCCGCGCGCGCGGCCATCGACCAGGCGGTGGCCGAGCTGCGCCTCACCGAGGCGCTCGCGGCGCGCATGCGCACGCCGGGAGACAACGCCGCTTCGAGCGCCACGCTCGAAGTCGAGGTGACGGACCTCGCGTACCTCCCGCGGGAGAAGGACCTGGCGCTGTCGCTGCGCGCGCGCACGCGGCTTTATCGCGGCGCCGAGCTCGTCGAAGAGCGCGTCGCCGAAGCGCAGACGCCGTACCGCAGCTACCGCGAGTGGGCCGCCGAAGAAGCGCAGCCCCTGCGCCGCGAGATCGACGAGGCGATCGGGCGCCTGAGCCGCAACCTTAGCCCAGCGTAGGCATGTTGAAGCCGGGAGCCGGCGTATCCTGGTGGGGCCAGCGCGTCGTCACCACCTTGGTGCGCGTGTAGAACTTGATGCCCTCGACCCCGTGCACGTGCAGGTCGCCGAAGAGCGAGCTTTTCCAGCCGCCGAAGGAGAAGAACGCCACGGGCACCGGGATCGGCACGTTGACGCCCACCATGCCCACCTGGATCTCGTTCTGGAAGCGCCGCGCCGCGCCGCCCGACTCGGTGAAGATCGCCGTGCCGTTGGCGTAAGGATTGCGGTTCACGAGCGCGATCGCCTCCTCCAGCGTGTCGGCCCGCAGGACGACCAGCACCGGCCCGAAGATCTCGTGCCGGTAGATTTCCATCTGCGGCGTCACGCGGTCGAAAAGCGTGGTGCCGAGGAAAAAGCCTTCCTTCACTGGCGCGCGGCTGCCGTCCACCACCACGGTGGCGCCTTCCTTCTTTCCCTTCTCGATGAACGCGGCCACCTTGTCGCGGTGCTCGGCGGTGACGAGCGGGCCCATGTCGATGCCTTCCGCCGTGCCGGGCCCGACCTTGATCGCCTTTGCTTTCTT
>DATACE010000378.1:0-10911 GCA_036259215.1 Burkholderiales bacterium
GCTGCGGTGAGGCATGCAAGCCTGCTCGGCGCTGCATTGCGCACGCCGCGCCGCTAGCTCAAGCGAGGCCTTCGAAGAGCTGCACCGAAACCGGCTCGCCGGCCTCGACCCGGCCGCGCTCGTGCTCGAGCACGATGAAGCAGTTGGCCTCCGACATGGAGCGCAGCACGCCGGAGCCCTGCTGGCCGGTGGTCTTCACTTTCCACTCGGCGCCGTCGCGGAACAGGATGCCGCGCTGGTACTCGGTTCTTCCAGCCACTTTCCTCAAGGGAACGGCCGCCGGCACTCTGAGCAGCGGCACGGTGTAGTCGTCCGTCCTGCCGGAAACGAAGAGCAGGGCGTCGCGCACGAACTGGTGGAAGGTGACCATCACGGCCACCGGATTGCCCGGCAGGCCGAACAGGAACGCATCGCCGATGCGGCCGAAGGCCATCGGCCGGCCGGGACGCATGGCGATTTTCCAGAACAGCACCTCGCCCAGCTTCGCCATGAGCTCGCGCGTGAAGTCGGCTTCGCCGACCGACACACCGCCGGTGGTGATCACCACGTCGCCTTCTGCGGCGGCTTTCCGGAACGCTTTCTCGAGCTGCGCCGGGTCGTCGCGCACCACGCCGAGGTCGATCAGCTCCACGCCCAGATCGGCCAGCATGCCGTACAAGGTGTAGCGGTTCGAGTCGTAGACCTCGCCTTCCTTGAGCGGCGCGCCGATCGAGGCGAGCTCGTCGCCGGTGGCAAAGAAGGCGACGCGCAGCTTGCGCTTTACTTTTACGCTGGCGGTGCCCAGCGAGGCGATCAGCCCGAGGTCGGCGGCGCGGATGCGCCTTCCGGAGCGCAGCACCGCGATGCCTGCTTTCAAATCCTCGCCCGCGTAGCGCACGTTCTGCTTCGCCTTCTGCCCGGCGGGAACGACGATGCGGCCGTTTTCTTTCCTCGTGACTTCCTGGATCACCACGGTATCGGTGCCCGCGGGCATCACCGCGCCCGTCATGATGCGCACGCATTGCCCCGCGCCGACCTTGCCGTCGAACCCGCGGCCGGCGAAAGCGGCGCCGACTTCGTCCAGCGCCGTTTCGCCCTGCAGGTCCGAAAAGCGCACCGCGTAGCCGTCCATCGCCGAGTTGTCGTGCGCCGGCACGTTCATCTGCGGCACGATGTCCTGGGCGAGCACCCGGCCCAGCGCTTCGCGGATCGGCACCTCTTCGGTTTCGCGGATCGGCGTAAGGCACGCGCGAATCGCCTGCAACGCCTTGTCCACGCGCAGCGCGTCCGGATCGTAGCCGTCGAGGCAGCTGACCGTCTGCTGGATGCTCGTCATGCCTTGCCCAGCTCTTCCAGGGTGTTGATGTTGCGAAAGGCGTCGGCTTCGTCGTCGAAGCTCACCTCCACCACGCGCAGCGACGCGTACCAGGCGTCGATCTTGCGCCCGCCGCCCGCAAGGAAGCGCTCCAGGTGCTCCACCAGATCTTTTTTTACTACCGAAAAAACCGGGTGCGCCTGGTCGCCGGTCTTGGCCACGGCCAGATCTTTGCCTTCCATATGTCCATTCAATCTTGAGACCAGGTCCTGCGGCAGGAAAGGCGAATCGCAAGGCACCGTGGCCACCAGCGGATGGGCGGCGGCTTTCAGGCCGGCGTGCAGGCCGGCGAGGGGACCGGCGAAGCCGCCGACTTCGTCGGGCACCAGGCGCCGGCCGAAGCGCGCATAGGCCTCCAGGTTCTGGTTGCAATTGATCAGCACCTCGTCCACCTGCGGGACGAGGCGCTCGATCGCCCATTGCGCCATCGGCTTGCCGCGCAGGAGCTGCAGGCCTTTGTCGACCCCGCCCATGCGCCGGCCCTGTCCGCCGGCGAGGACCAGCCCGGTGATGAGAGTCACGTGGCGGATTTTACGGTTAAGCTTCGCCCCATGACCAAGCCGCGTTTCTTGGTGCCGTTCATCAACGTGGGACACCTGCTTGCCCACCTGGTGATGCTGGTGTTTCCGACCGTAGTCGTCGCGCTGGGGCGCGAGTGGGACCGGCCCTATTCCGAGCTCCTGCCGCTTGCGCTGGGCGGCTTCATCGCCTTCGGCGCGTTCGCCATCCCCGCGGGCTGGCTCGCCGACCACTGGAGCCGCTACAAGATGATGGCGGTGTTTTTCTTCGGCATCGGCGGCGCGCTGTTCGTGACCGGGTTGGCGCAGGCGCCCTGGCAGATCGCGCTGGGCCTCACGCTGGTCGGGATGTTCGCCGCCATCTATCACCCGGTGGGCATCGCCATGCTGGTGGCCGCGCCGGGCAAGATGGGCAAGGCGCTCGGCTGGAACGGGCTATGGGGCAACCTGGGGCTCGCCGCCGCCGCCATCGTCTCCGGCGCGCTGATGGATTTGTTCGGCTGGCGCGCCGCGTTCTTCATCCCGGGCCTCGCCGGCATCGCCGCCGGTGCGGCCTTCCTCGCGCTGGTGCCCGACCCCGGCCCGGTGGAGAAAAAGTCCAAGACCATCGGCCTGCATGTCGACGCGCGCACCATGGCGCGCATTTTCGCCATCCTGCTCGTCGCCACGGCCTGCGGCGGCATCATCTTCAACTCCACTACCGTGGCCATGCCCAAGGTGTTCGACGAGCGGCTGCGCGACCTCACGCAGACCAATTTCGGCATCGGCGCGCTGGTGGCGCTGGTCTACACGCTCGCCGCGTTCGCGCAGGTGGCAATGGGCGCGCTCATCGACCGCTTCGAGCTGCGTCGGCTGATGATCGGCATCGCGCTTGTCCAGATCCCGCTGCTCGCGCTGGCGGCCAACCTGCAGGGCTGGGCGATGCTCGCCGCGGCCCTCGCGATGATGCTCGCGGTGTTCGGCCAGATCCCGCTGAACGACGCGATCGTCGGGCGCTACTGCGCCGACGAGTACCGCGCGCGCGTGCTCGCCGTGCGCTACGTGGTGTCGCTCGGCGTCGCCTCGGTGGCGGTGCCGATGATCGCCCTGCTTCACCGCACCGAGGGCGGGTTTCGCAACGTGTTCCTGGTGCTCGCCGCCCTCGCCGCCGGCATGCTCGCGGCCTCGCTGTTCTTTCCGACGCGCCGCGTCGTCCAGACGGTGGCCGCATGACCTGGAGCGCCGAGCGCGTGCTCGAGCTGCTCGAGCTGCCGTTCAACGACCTCGTCTACCGGGCGCACCGGGTGCACCGGGAGCACTTCGATCCGAATCAGGTGCAGCTCTCCACGCTGCTGTCGATCAAGACCGGGGGCTGCCCCGAGGATTGCGCCTACTGCCCGCAGGCGAAGCGCTACCACACCGGGGTTGAGAGCGAGCCGCTGCTGGGGCTCGACGAGGTGCTGGCGGCGGCGAAGGCGGCGAGGGCGAACGGCGCCACGCGCTTTTGCATGGGCGCCGCATGGCGCGGACCGAAGGAGCGCGACCTCGCTCGGGTGCTGCCGTTGGTGGCCGCGGTGAAGGACCTGGGTCTGGAGACCTGCGCCACGCTCGGCCTGCTGAAGGAAGGCCAGGCCGAGCAGCTGCGGCAGGCCGGGTTGGACTACTACAACCACAACCTCGATACGGCGCCGGAGTTCTACGGCAACGTGATCACCACGCGCGAGTACCGGGACCGCCTGGACACGCTTGAGCGCGTGCGCCGCGCCGGGCTGCGCGTGTGCTGCGGCGGCATCGTCGGCATGGGCGAGAGCCGCGCGCAGCGCGCCGGCCTGATCGCGCAGCTCGCCAGCCTCGAGCCGCCGCCGGAATCGGTGCCCATCAACAATCTCGTGCAGGTCGAGGGCACGCCGCTGCACGGGATGCAAGCGCTTGATCCGCTGGAATTCGTGCGCACCATCGCTGCGGCGCGCATCTCGATGCCGCAAAGCCACGTGCGCCTTTCGGCGGGGCGCCAGGAGCTGGGCGAAGGCATCCAGGCGCTGTGCTTCTTCGCCGGCGCGAACTCGATTTTCTACGGTGAGAAGCTCCTCACCACCGGCAATCCCGAGGCACAGGCCGACCGCGCGCTTCTCGCGCGCCTCGGAATCAGGCCAATGCCGTCGGCTGCTGCGTCGTCCTGACCAGCCGCTCACGGCCGGTGAAGGCGAGGTAGTGGCGGCCGCTGGCGCGGCCGAGCATGGTGATGCCGACCCGCTTCGCGATCGCGTGCCCCATGTGCGTAAGGCCGGAGCGCGACACCAGGAACGGGATGCGCATCTGCGCGCACTTGATGACCATCTCCGAGGTGAGCCGGCCGGTGGTGTAGAACACCTTGTCCGAGCCGTCGATGGCGTCCAGCCACATGAACCCGGCGATGGCGTCGACGGCGTTGTGCCGGCCGACGTCCTCGACGAACATCAGGATCTCGCCCGAGGTGGTGGCAAGCGCGCAGCCGTGCACCGCGCCGGCCTGCTTGTAGATGGTCTCGTGCCGGCGCACTTTCTCCAGCAGCGCGAAAAGATCGGCGTCGGCGAGCTTAACGTCCTGCCGCAGCTTCACCGAGTCGATCTCTTCCATGAGATCACCGTACACCGTGCCCTGCCCGCAGCCGGTGGTGACGGTTTTCTTCTTCAGCGAAGGAAGTTTCTTTTTGCGGCGCGTCTTGATCGCCACCGACTCCGTTTCCCAGTCGACCTGCACGGCGACGATGTCGTCGATGGAGTCGGCGAGGCGCTGGTTGCGCAGGTACCCCAGGGCGAGCGCCTCGGGCGCGTGGCCCAGGGTCATGAGCGTGACGATCTCGCGCTTGTCGAGGTACAGCGTGAGGGGATGCTCGCCGGCGATCGCCGTGGGCACCATCTCGCCGCGCTCGTTGTAGGCCTCGACCTCGAAAGTGGCGGGCCGCGCGGCGTCGGTAAGCTCTGGCCTAGCCACCGATGTAGGACATCTCGACTTTCTTCAGCGAAGAAGTCTGAGCCGTCCTGATCTCGGAATAGCGGTCGTCGCGCGCCTGCCATACCGCCGCGATCTCGTTGCGGATCTCGGCGTCCGAGGCGCCGCCGCGCACGAGCGCCTTGAGGTCGTGCCCGGACTGCGCGAACAGGCAGGTGTAGAGCGAGCCCTCGGTCGACAGCCGCATGCGGTTGCAGCTTGCGCAGAACGCCTGGGTGACCGAGGAGATGACGCCGATCTCGCCGGCGCCGTCCCGGTAGCGCCAGCGCTCGGCGACCTCGCCCGGGTAGTTGGGATCGATCGGCTCGAGCGGCCAGCGCTGCGAGATGCGCCGCACCACCTCGGCCGAGGGCACTACGTCGTCCATGCGCCAGCCGTTGGAGCTGCCTACGTCCATGTACTCGATGAACCGGACGATGTGCCCGGTGCCGCGCCAGCGCTCGGCCATGGCCGCGACATGCGCGTCGTTGGTGCCGCGCTTCACCACCATGTTGATCTTGATCGGCGCGAGCCCTTCGGCAGCGGCCACGTCGATCCCTTCGAGCACCCTTGCCACCGGGAAATCGGCGTCGTTCATGGCCTGGAAGGTCGCCTCGTCGAGCGAGTCCAGGCTCACCGTGACCCGGTGCAGGCCCGCCTGCTTCAACGCCCGCGCCTGGCGCGCGAGCAGCGAGCCGTTGGTCGTCAGTGTAATTTCTACCGGCAACTCGGCGAGCATGCCCACCAGCCGGTGCAGCTGCTTGCGCACCAGCGGCTCGCCTCCGGTGAGGCGGATTTTCTGCACGCCCAGGTCGACGAAAATGCGCGCCAGGCGCGCGATCTCCTCGAAGCTGAGGATGGCGGTATGGGGAAGAAATTCGTGGCCGGCGTCGAATACCTCGCGCGGCATGCAGTAGACGCAGCGGAAATTGCAGCGGTCGGTGACCGAGATGCGCAGGTCGCGCATCGGCCGGCGGCGCGTGTCGGCGAGCGGGCCGCCCGCGAAGGCGGGGGCGGCGACACGCTGCGGCTTGAGGGAAATAACCTTTTGCGTCATGAGTGTATAGCCCGAAAAGCATACCAGACCGCGGTATAGTCGGGCTCATGGAAAAGTCCTCGAAGCGCGTTGCCGTGATCATGCAGCGGCGCGCGCTCGAGAGCCGCTGGCAGAGCGAGGCCTGGGAGCCGGTCGGCGTGCTGAGCGATTACGAAGGCGAGGCCGCCGCGCGCCTCATCGTCGAGGAAGGCGCGACCACGCAATGGCTGCATCCCGGGTTCGAGATCGAGTTGCGCCGCGACGAGGCCGACGGCTACTACATGAACATGTCGACCGACCAGCCCAGCGTGTTCATCCTCTGGCGCATGGAGCAAGAGCGCGCGGTGCCGCAGTACGTGACCGTGAGCTATGCCGAGGCGGGGCGCTGGATGGACGCCGGCGAGCGCGTCGACCGCGTGGCGCTGCCCACCGAGCTGTGGAGCTGGGTGGGCGGATACGTCGAGCGCAACTACAAGCCCGAGCCGAAGAAGAAAAGGCGCCCCCAGTCGTTCCGCAAGCCACAGGACCGGATGGCATGAGCTTCCTTACGCGCTGGTCGCGCCTGAAGCGCGAGGCGGACACGCAAGCCGCGCCCGCGAAGGTCGAGCCGGCCGCGCCGGCGGAGCTGCCGCCGGTCGACAGCCTCACCTTCGAGTCCGATTTCGCCGCTTTCCTGCGCGCCAACGTCGAGGAGAGCGTCAAGCGCGCGGCGCTGAAGAAGCTGCTGCACGACCCGCGCTTCAACGTGATGGACGGCCTTGACACCTACATCGACGATTACACCCAGAACGAGGGCGTCTCCGAGGAAATGCTGAAGACCCTGGAGCACGCCCGCAGCACGCTGTTCCCGCCCGCAGCGCAAACTGAAGAGACTGCACGGGCCACCCAAGACACACCCAAGCCGCAAGCCGAAGGCGATCCAACACTCGATGTCAATCCAAGACAAGACACTTAAGCTCTGCAGCTGCAACAACAGCGTCAAGCTCGACGCCAAAGGCCTCGCCGCGGCGCTGAAGTCGAGTGCGCCGCTAACGGTGCATACCGAGCTATGCCGCAAGCAGGCGGCCAGCTTCCAGGGCGCGCTCGGCGACCCGGAGCTGCTGGTGGCCTGCACGCAGGAAGCGCCGCTTTTTTCCGAGCTGGCGGCGGCCGCGCAATCCAAGGCGGAGCTGCGCTTTGTAAACATCCGGGAGCTTGCCGGCTGGTCGGCCGAAGCGCAGCAGGCGACGCCCAAGATGGCGGCGCTGCTTGCCGCCGCCGCTCTGCCCGAGCCCGCCCCGGTGCCCAGCGTCGAGTACAAGTCCGGCGGCCAGGTGCTGGTGATCGGGCCTTCGGCCGCGGCGCTCGACTGGGCGCAGCGCCTGTCCGGCGCCCTGGAGCCCAGCGTGCTCATTACGCGCGGCGCAGGCGGCGAGCTGCCGGCCACCCGCGCCTATCCGGTGTGGTCGGGGCGAGCCCGCAGCGTGCGAGGCTGGCTGGGCGCCTTCGAAGTGGAATGGGAGCAGGACAACCCCATCGACCTGGAGCTGTGCACGCGCTGCAACGCCTGCGTGGAGGCCTGCCCCGAGAACGCCATCGATTTCACCTACCAGGTGGACCTCGGCAAGTGCGGCGCGCACCGCGCCTGCGTGAAGGCCTGCGGCGCAATCGGCGCGATCGATTTTTCGCGCGAGGATCGCCTGCGCAAGGAAACGTTCGACCTGGTGCTCGATCTTTCGCCCGAGCCGCTGCTGCGCACGCCGGACCTGCCGCAGGGCTACCTCGCCCCCGGCGCCGATCCGCTGGAGCAGGCGCTTGCCGCGGCGAAGCTCGCGCAGCTGGTGGGCGAGTTCGAGAAGCCGAAATTCTTCCAGTACAAGGAGCGCATCTGCGCCCATAGCCGCTCCGGCATCAGCGGCTGCAACCGCTGCATCGACGTGTGCTCGACCGGTGCCATCCGCGCCGACGGCGACCACGTGCGGGTGGAGCCGCACCTTTGCGCGGGCTGCGGCGGCTGCGCCACCGTCTGCCCCTCGGGGGCGATGACCTACGCCTATCCGCCGGTACCCGACGTGGGGCTGCGCCTGAAGACGCTGCTGGGCACCTACCGCGAGGCGGGCGGCAAGGACGGCTGCATCGTGTTCCACAACTCCGAGGACTGTCGCGCCGCGCTGCACGACCTCGGGCGGCGCGCGGTGCGGGGGGGCAAGGGCCTGCCGGCGCGCGCCATTGCGCTGGAGGTACACCACATCGCGTCGATCGGCCTGGACACGCTGCTGGGCGCGCTGTGCTACGGCGCGAGCCAGGTAGCGATTGTCTTTTCCGAAGAATCCGAAGGGTACTTGGCGGCGCTGCGCGAGCAGGCGGCACTGGGCGAGACGATCCTGCACGCGCTGGGCTACGAGGGGACGCATTTCGCGCTGCTCCCGGTCGAGCAACTGGAGGAGCAGCTCTGGGCGCTGGCGCCGGCGCAGACGGTCGCGGCGCCCGCCCCGTTCAACCTGTCGTCCGAGAAGCGCACCACGCTGGATTTCGAGTTCGATCACCTGCTCAAGCAGGCGCCGCAGAAAAAGGAACTGCTCGAGCTGGGTGCCGGCGCGCCCTTCGGCGCCCTGACCGTCAACAAGCAGACCTGCACGCTATGCAAGGCGTGCATCGGCGCCTGCCCGGAGTCGGCGCTGATCGACGCCACCGAGGTGCCGGCGCTGCGCTTCATCGAGCGCAACTGCGTGCAGTGCGGGTTGTGCGCCGCCACCTGCCCGGAGAAAGCCATCCAGCTGGTGCCGCGGCTGCTGCTCGGGCCGCAAGCCAAGGAAGCGGTGGTGCTCAACGAGGCGCAGCCCTTCTTCTGCGTTCGCTGTGCGAAACCGTTCGGCACGCGGCAGATGGTGGACAACATGCTCGCCAAGCTGGGCGGCCACTCGATGTTCGCCGGCGGCACGCGCAGGCTGCAGATGTGCGGCGACTGCCGCGTGGTGGACATGGTGGAAAACAAGAACGAAGCGACGATCTTCGACTACCCGAAATGACGCAGGCGATGCAGTTCGTGCCGACCCTGCCGCCCGAGGAGGTGGCGCGGGCGAACTTCTACGGCCTGCTGGCGCGCCTTTTCTATGCGCCGCCGGACGCGGCGCTGCTGCAGGCCATCGCCGGGGCGGACCCGATCGACGCCGAGGACGGCGCCATCGGACAGGCGTGGCAGCGCCTGGCGCGCGCCGCCGCGGTGGCCGACGCCGAAGCGGTGCGCGAGGAGTATGAGAACAGCTTCGTCGGCACCGGCAAGGCCCCGGTGAGCCTCTACACGTCCGCCTACACCATCCGCTACTCCAACGAGGTGCCGTTGGTTGCGCTGCGCGCGACGCTGGTCGAGCTCGGGCTTGCGCGGCGCGAAGGGGTGCACGAGCCGGAAGACCATATCGCCGCGCTGTGCGAGACCATGCGCTACCTTGTTGCGCAGCAAAAACGCGAGCTTGGCGAGCAGGCGCAGTTCTTCCATCGCTGGATCGCTCCAGCGGTGGATCCTTTGTGCGATGCAATAGACGCGCATGGCGGCACCGATTTCTATCGCCATGTCGCAGGTTTTGCCCGATCCTTCTTCCAGCTTGAACAATCCGCGTTCGAAATGCTTTAGAATTTTTCGCAGCAGCACCAAAACCTATAGAAGGAGGACGCCGTCATGACAGAGCGCACGAAGCGCCTTTCGCGCCGTAATTTCCTGCTCACCGTAGGCGCCGGCGGCGCCGCCACCGCCGCGGCGATCGTGGCGAAGAACGCCCCTTCCACTTCATCGCCGGACAAGAGCAAGCGCGGCTCGCGCGGCTATCACGCCACCGAGCACGTGAACAACTACTACCGCACCACCAAGGTCTGAGGAGGCCCCGCATGCTGCTTACCCGGAAAGCGACCTCGAGCGCTGTTCCCCAAAACCGGCTCGCGCGCGGCTTGCCGATGGCGAAGACCATCGACCGTCGCGGGTTCCTCAAGCGCTCGGGCCTCAGCGTCGGCGCGGGCGCCGTCGCCTCGCAGCTGCCCTTCAACTTCATCGGCGAGGCGCAGGCGCAGGACGCGGCCAAGAAGGTCGAGGTGAAGCGCACCGTGTGCACGCACTGCTCGGTCGGCTGCGCCATCGACGCGGTGGTGGAAAACGGCGTCTGGGTGCGCCAGGAGCCGGTATTCGACTCGCCCATCAACCTGGGCGCGCACTGCGCCAAGGGGGCCTCGATCCGCGAGCACGGCATCACGCACGACTCGCACCGGCTCAAGTATCCGGTGAAGCTCGAAGGCGGCAAGTGGAAGCGCATCTCGTGGGATCAGGCCTACGACGAGATTTCCCAGAAGCTGCTCGCAATCAAGAAGGAGAGCGGTCCCGACGCCACCTTCTGGATCGGCTCCTCCAAGCACAACAACGAGCAGTCCTACCTGCTGTGCAAGTGGGTGCGCCTGTTCGGCACCAACAACACCGACCACCAGGCGCGCATCTGCCACTCGACCACGGTTTCGGGCATCGCCAACACCTGGGGCTACGGGGCGATGACCAACTCGTACAACGACGAGCAGAACTCCAAGTGCATGCTGTTCTTCGGCTCGAACGCCGCCGAGGCGCACCCGGTGTCGATGCTGCACACGCTGCACGCCAAGGAGAACGGCGCCAAGGTCATCGTCGCCGATCCGCGCTTCACGCGCACCGCGGCCAAGGCCGACAAGTACGTGCGCGTACGCTCGGGCACCGACGTGGCCTTCCTGTTCGGCCTGCTGCACCACGTGTTCAAGAACGGCTGGGAAGACAAGAAGTACATCCAGGACCGCGTCTACGGCATGGAGCAGGTGCGCAAGGAGGTCATGGAGAAGTACACGCCGGCGGCGGTGGAGGCGGTCACCGGCGTGCCGGAGAAGGAGATGTACGAGACCGCCAAGATCCTCGCCGAAAACCGGCCCGGGTTCATCATCTGGGCGATGGGCCAGACGCAGCACTCCAACGGCAACGCCATCGTGCGCGCCAGCGCCATCCTGATGCTGGCGCTGGGCAATGTCGGGCGCTCGGGCGGGGGCTGCAACATCTACCGCGGCCACGACAA
>DATACE010000379.1:0-5265 GCA_036259215.1 Burkholderiales bacterium
CGGCCTGCGGGACGAACTCGGTGCCTACGATGGCGAGCAGCGGAAACGCGCCGGCGAACGCCGCCAGTGCGATGGCGAGCACGCTCTTGCGGTGGCCCAGGGCCCATGCCAGGGTCTTTTCGTATTGGGCAGTTCCCACGCGCTCTTTTTTCTCTAACCACGCAAAAAAACGATTCTTCTGGCCGGGGTCATGCCATACCGAGGACAGCATCGGGTCGAGGGTGAAGGACACGAACATGGAGATCAGCACCGCGACCGCCACGGTCAGGCCGAACTGGTAGAAAAAGCGGCCGATGATGCCGCCCATGAAGCCCACGGGCAGGAACACGGCCACGATGCACAAGGTGGTGGCGAGCACGGCAAGGCCGATCTCGGCGGTGCCCTCGAGCGCCGCCTGGCGCGGCGGCTTGCCCATGGCGGCGTGGCGCACGATGTTCTCGCGCACCACGATGGCGTCGTCGATGAGCAGGCCGACCGACAGCGAAAGCGCCATCAGGGTGAGCGAGTTCAGGGTGAAGCCCATTGCGTACACGGCGAGGAAGGTGCCGATGAGGGCGATGGGCAGGGTGAGGCCGGTGATCACGGTGCTGCACCAGGAGGCGAGGAACAGGAACACGATGGCCACCGTGAGCAGCGCGCCTTCGATCAGCGTGGTGCGCACGTCGGTCAGGGCGTTGCGGATGCCGACTGAATCGTCGCGCACCACCTGGATGCGCACGTCCTCGGGCAGCACCGGGGCGAGCTCGGCCATCGCGGCGCGCACGCCGTCCACCACGCCGATGGTGTTTTCGCCCTGCGCCTTGACCACGTCGACCGACAGCGCGCGCTGGCCGTTGATCAGCGCGCTCGATTCCTCCTCCTGCTGGCTGTCCTCGATGCGCGCGATTTCGCCCAGGGTCACGGCGCTGCCGCCGCGGCGGCTGACGATCAGCTCGGCGAAGTCGCGCGGGCCTTCCAGGCGCCCGCGCACCTGCACCACGCGCTCGCGGCCGCCGGACACGACCGCGCCGGCCGGCACCTCCTGGTTGCCGCCGCGCAGCGCCTCGAGCACCTCGCTTACGCCCACGCGCTGGGCCACCATGCGCTCCGGGTCGAGCACCACGCGCATCTCGCGCTCCACGCCGCCCACCAGCGTCACCTGCCCGACGCCCGTGACGTTCTCGATGCGCGGGCGTACCAGCTGGTCGGCGAGCGTGGTGAGATCGCGCAGGCTGCGGCTGGAGGAAGTCATGCCGAGCGAGATCACCGGCTGGTCCTCGGGGTTGAAGCGCGTGACGCGCGGCGGCTCGATCTCGTCGCGGAAGGTCGGCTGCACGGCGGCGACGCGCTCGCGCACGTCCTGCGCGGCGATACGCGGGTCGATGGACAGCTCGAACTCGGCGATCACCACCGAGGTGCCCTGGTAGGAGCGCGAGCGCAGCTCCTTGATGCCGCTCACCGTGTTGACCGCCTCCTCGATCGGTCGGGTGACCTCCTCCTCCACGTTTTCCGGCGAGGCGCCCGGGTACACGGTCTGGACCACCACTACGGGAAAGCTCACGTCCGGGAAAAGCTCCACCGACAGGCGGCTGTAGGCGAAGGCGCCCAGGACCAGCAGCGCGGCCATCATCATGGTGGCGAACACCGGGTTGCCGACGCTGACGCGGGTAATCCACACGGCGCTAGGGGTAAGCCTGGGCGGCGACGCGCACCACGCGCACCTGCGCGCCTTCGCGCAGCTGGCCGAGGTTGGTGCGCACCACCACGTCGCCCGCTTCGAGGCCCGCGCGCACGTTGACGAATCCCGTGCGCGTGGCGATGCCCAGCGTCACCGCGCGGCGCCGCACCGCATCGTTCTCGATGACGTACACATAGGCCTGGCCGCCGTCCTCACGCACCGCGGTAGCGGGCACCGGCAGCGCGTGCTCCACGCGCTCGAGCACCAGGCTGCCGCTGGCGAACAGGCCGCCGCGCAGCGTGCCGTCCGGATTGTCGATCGCCACGTGAACCGGGATCGAGCGGCTGCCCTCGGTGGTGGTGGGGTTGATGCGCTCCACCTTGCCGGCGAACTCACGCTCGCCGAAGCCCTGCACGCGGAAGCTCACCTGCTGGCCCACGCGTACCTCGCCGATGCTTTCCGCGGGCACCGGCGCCTGCAGCGCGAGCCGCGACAGATCGACCAGGCGCAGCACCGGCGCGTCCACCGCCACGCGCTCGCCCGGCTCGGCCAGGCGCGCGGCTACCGTGCCGTCGAACGGCGCGCGCAGCACTGCGTGGTCGAGCTCCTCCTGCGCCAGCGCCAGGTCCGCTCGGGCGGTGCGCAGGCGCGCCTGCGCCACCTCGAAGCCGCTCTGGGCGTTCTGCAGGGCGTTTTTCGAGATGAAGCCCTTGCTCGCGAGGACCTGCTGCTGGCGCAGGGTCTGGCGCGCCAGCTCAAGCTGCGAGCGCGCCGCCGCCACTTCCGCCTCGCGCGCCGCCACCCGCGCTCGCAGGTCGGTCGGGTCGATGCGCGCCAGCACCTGCCCCGCGGTGACCTGCTCGCCTTCGCGCACCGTGACCTCGACGAGCTGTCCGGGCACCTTCGCCTTCACGGCGGCCTCTACCAGCGGCGTGAGCGTCCCGGTGAGTGGCAGGGTGCGCGCGAGGGGCTGCTCGCGCACCGTATAGAGGTCGCCGGCGAGGAAATCGAGGCGCTGCGGCGCCTCGGCGGGCGCCGCTTGCTCCGGTTCGCCGTTGCGTGCGAGATAAAGTGCGCCGCCGGCGAGGAGAATCAGGGCGACGGCAACGGCAATCCAGCGGCGGGGCATCCGCTACCCCTTGAAAGTTATGTGCCTGCGCGGTAGCTTCAACCCTAGCAGGGGTCCTGGCACTCGCCGGGTGAGAGATACCCTCAGAACCTGACGCGGGTAATGCCGCCGCAGGGAGCGCTCATGAATGCCAATCCCAAGTTTCTAGCCGCCACCGCGCACGTCGACGACGCTGCGGTCCAGCCCCTTCCCAATTCGCGCAAGGTCTACGTCGGGCCGCTGCGCGTGCCGATGCGCGAGATCAGCCAGAGCGACACGCCGGCCATGTTCGGCGGCGAGCCAAACCCGCCGCTGTACGTCTACGACTGCTCCGGCCCCTATACCGACCCGGCCGCGAAGATCGACATCCGCTCCGGCCTGCCCGCGTTGCGGGAAAAGTGGATCGAGGCCCGCAGCGACTCGGCGGTCCTGGACGGCCCGTCGTCGAGCTATGGGCGCGAGCGCCTAACCGACCCGAAGCTTGCTGAGCTCCGATTCGACCTGCACCGTAAGCCCAGAAGAGCGCTTTCTGGAAAGAACGTTTCGCAGATGCACTACGCGCGCAGGGGCATCGTCACGCCGGAGATGGAGTTCATCGCGGTGCGCGAGAACCTGCAGCGCGAGAAGTACATCGAGAGCCTCAAGGCCACGGGCAAGACGGGCGAGAGGATGCTCGAGCTGCTGATGAAGCAGCACCCGGGGCAGTCCTTCGGCGCCTCGATTCCCGGGCAGATCGACGCGGAGTTCGTCAGGAGCGAGGTGGCGCGCGGCCGCGCCATCATCCCGGCCAACATCAACCACCCGGAGTCCGAGCCGATGATCATCGGCCGCAATTTCCTGGTGAAGGTCAACGCCAACATCGGCAACTCCGCGGTGTCCTCGGGGATCGGCGAGGAAGTGGAGAAAATGACCTGGGCGATCCGCTGGGGCGCGGACACCGTGATGGATCTCTCCACCGGCAAGCACATCCACGAGACGCGCGAGTGGATCATCCGCAACAGCCCGGTGCCCATCGGCACGGTGCCGATCTACCAGGCGCTGGAGAAGGTCGACGGCAAGGCGGAGGAGCTGACCTGGGAGATCTACCGCGACACCCTGATCGAGCAGGCCGAGCAGGGCGTGGACTACTTCACCATCCACGCCGGCGTGCGGCTGCCCTACGTGCCGCTCACCGCAAAGCGCATGACCGGCATCGTGTCGCGCGGCGGCTCGATCATGGCGAAGTGGTGCCTCGCGCACCACCGGGAAAGCTTCCTCTACACGCATTTCGAAGAGATCTGCGAGATCATGAAGGCCTACGACGTGGCCTTCAGCCTCGGCGACGGCCTGCGGCCCGGCTCGGGCTACGACGCGAACGACGAGGCGCAGCTTTCCGAGCTGCGAACCTTGGGTGAATTGACGAAAGTCGCGTGGAAGCACGACGTGCAGGTGATGATCGAAGGCCCCGGCCATGTTCCCATGCAGCTCATCAAGGAGAACATGGACATCCAGCTGAAGGAGTGCCACGAGGCGCCCTTCTACACGCTGGGACCGCTCACCACCGACATCGCGCCGGGCTACGACCACATCACCTCCGCGATCGGCGCGGCGCAGATCGGCTGGTACGGCACGGCGATGCTGTGCTACGTCACCCCCAAGGAGCACCTCGGGCTGCCCAACAAGAAGGACGTGAAGGATGGCCTCATGGCCTACAAGATCGCGGCGCACGCCGCCGACCTGGCGAAAGCCCACCCCGGCGCGCAGATCCGCGACAACGCGGTCTCCAAGGCGCGCTTCGAGTTCCGCTGGGCCGACCAGTTCAACCTGGGCCTCGACCCGGACACCGCCAAGGATTTCCACGACGAGACGCTGCCCAAGGACAGCATGAAGGTGGCGCATTTCTGCTCGATGTGCGGGCCGCATTTCTGCTCCATGAAGATCACGCAGGACGTGCGCGATTACGTCGAGCAGGGGATGAAGGAAAAGGCGGTGGAATTCGTCAGGAAAGGCGGCGAGCTCTACACCAAGGCGTGACTCCGAATTCCGAATTCTCAGGTCATAAAAATCGACTCGGCGGTGACGCGCACCTTGCCGTACTCCAGCGTGCGCTTGATGCGGTAGCTCTCGTCCGGCGAGGCCTTGGGGGCGCGCGACAGGTCGAGGAGCTTTTGCGGCCGCAGCGCATTGCCCGAAGCGTCCTGGATCACCATGACGCGCGGCTGCAGGCGCTTCTCGGTGTTCTGCGCGATGACGATGCCGACCTCGCCGCTGTTCAGCTCCACCACGCTGCCCAGCGGGAAGATGCCGATGCAGCGGATGAACTGCTCCACCAGCGTGCCATCGAAGAAAGTGCCGCGCCACTTGTACAGCATGCTGAGCGCGGTCGACGGCGAAACGGCTTCCGCGTAGGGCCGGCGCGCGGTGAGGGCGTCGAAGGTGTCGACGATGGCGGCGATGGAGCCGAAGGTGCCGATGTCCCGGCCTTTCAGTCCCTTCGGGTAGCCGCTGCCGTCGTGGCGCT
>DATACE010000380.1:0-16352 GCA_036259215.1 Burkholderiales bacterium
ACCAGCGGCAACACCGGCATCGCGCTTGCCTGGGTATGCGCCGTCAAGGGCTATGCGTGCAAGATGTTCATGCCCGACAGCGTCAGCAAGGAGCGCCGCGCCGTGATCCGCGCCTATGGCGCCGAGCTGGTGCTGACGCCCGGTGCGGAGGGCGCGATGGGCGCCGTGAACCGGGCGAGGGAGCTTGCCGCCTCGGATCCGCAGCGCTATTTCATGCCCGACCAGTTCGGCAACCCGTCCAACCCGGAAGTGCACCGCAAGACCACCGCGGAGGAGATCTGGCGCGACACCGACGGCAAGGCCGACGTCCTGATCTCCGGCATCGGCACCGGCGGCACGATCACCGGCGTAGGCGAAGTCATCAAGAAGCGCAAGCCGTCGTTCAAATGCGTGGCGGTCGAGCCCGACGCCTCGGCGGTGCTCTCCGGCGGGCCGAAAGGCCCGCACATGATCCAGGGGCTGGGCGCCGGTTTCGTGCCGGAGGTGCTGAACCGCGAGATCTACGACGAGATCGTGCGGGTGAAGAACGAGGATGCGCTGGAAACCGCGCGGCAGCTGGCACGGCAGGAAGGGTTGTTTGCCGGAATTTCATCCGGCGCTGCGATCTGGGCCGCGCTACAGCTCGCCCGGCGCAACGAGAACGAAGGCAAGCTGATCGTCGCCGTTCTGCCGTCGTACGGCGAGCGCTACCTCAGCTCGCCGCTTTACGCCGAGCTGATGCAATAGGAGTAGGCAATTAAAATAGGGACGGACCCCATTTCCGCGGATATGGGGTCCGTCCCTATTCGTTCTTGTTCTTGCTACTCCCTGAGCAGCCAGGCGATGAAGGCGAGCGCCGCGGCCGCCAGAGCGGCCACCGGCAGGAAATAGGGCTCGAGGCGCAGCAGGCGCGGGTCGAGCAGTCGGGCGTCGGGGGCGAAGTCGATGGTCAGGCGCTGCAGCTTCATGCGCAAAGCGTATCAAATCGGTGACGCCATGAACCGCCGCGTTGCCTCGAAGCAACACTAGCGCGAAATTTCGCTTGCGTCGAAGGTAAAGCCGGCTTTTTCAAATTCTGCGGCGAGTCCCGGGCCTACGGTTTCGATCTCGCGGCGCGCGTCGGGCGTGAAGGCGATGTCGCGCATGTCGTGCACGCCTCCGGTAATGATCACCTGCAGGATCCCTTCTTCGGCGCCCACGTTGCGGAACGCCCGGCATACGCCCGGCGGAAAGGAAATGGTATCGAACTGCTCGAGCACTTCGCGCTCGGCTCCGTCGTCGTTCCAGCGCACCTCGAACCTGCCCTTCAGCACGGTGAAGGTCTCATAGGTCTCGCGATGCGAATGCAGGCCGGGACCCTGGCCGGGCGGGCACACGGCCAGGGTCATCGTCATGCCGGCCGCGCCGCGGATCGGCGCCTCGGCGCTGATGGGCGTGGCGCTGTCGAGCCCGATCACCGAAAGCAGCTTGCGCGCGTACACCACGTCGCGGGCCTTCTCGGGAATGGCAGCGTTCTGGATGGGCAGCGGCTTCAACGCCTGGAAGCGCGAAATGCGCCGGGCCATCTGTGCCTTGGAGATCCGGATGGTTCTCATTTGCGTACTCCCAACTTGCGTAGCAGTCCCTCGCGCCGGGTGAGCCACCAGCCGTACTGGACCGGCCAGCGCTCGAACTCGGCATCGACGCCCAATGCCGCGGCGGCGTGCAGCGGCCAGTTCGGATCGAAAAGCGCCTCGCGGCCGATGGCGATGAGGTCGGCGTGGCCCGCCCGCAGCGCTTCTTCGGCCTGCTGCGGCGTAAGGATGAGGCCGACCGCCATGGTCTTGATGTCCGCCTGTTTTCTCACGGCGTCGGCGAACGGCAGCTGAAACCCGGGTACGCGCTTCACCAGGGTTTTCGTCGCCGCGGTCGCCGAGCCCTGGATGCCTCCCGAAGAGCAGTCGACTACGTCCACCCCGGCGTGCTTCAGCTTCTTCGAGAAGGCGACGGTGTCTTCGAGGCTCCAGCCGCCTTCCACGTCGTCGATCGACGATACGCGCACGAAAAGCGGCTTGCCCTCCGGCCAGGCCTTGCGCACCTCGGCGATGACCTCGAGCGGAAAGCGCAGGCGCGCTTCGGCCGGGCCGGGATTGGAAAGAGGAGAAAGGAAGGTATGCAGCAGGTAGCCGTGCGCGGCGTGCACCTCGAGGATCTCGAAGCCGGCCGCGTGCGCGCGCCGCGCGGCGCTGCGATAGGCGCTCAGCACCGCCTGCATATCGCCTTCCTTCATCGCGCGCGGCGTAATCCACGAGGCATCGATGGGTGCCGCGGTCGGCGCGATGGTGCTCCAGGGCTTGTCGCCGCGGTCGAGGTCCGCCTGGGTCAGCGGCCCGTTGCCGTACCACGGGCGCGCCATGCTCGCCTTGCGGCCGGCGTGCGCGAGCTGGATCGCCGGTGCCGCGCCCTGGCTTTTCACGAATTCGGCGATTTTCCTGAGGCCCGCTATGTGCGCGTCATCCCATATGCCCGTGTCGCCGTGCGTGATGCGGCCGCGCTTTTCAACCGCGGTGGCCTCCACGAACACCGCGCCGGCGCCGCCTTGCGCGAGCTTTCCCAGGTGAACGAGGTGCCAGTCGGTTATCGTCCCGTCCTCGGCCGAGTACTGGCACATCGGCGAAATGACGATGCGGTTGCGCAGGCGCACGCCGCGCAGCTCGAGCGGCTGGAACAGAAGCGGGCTGGTCATGGCCCGACTATGCCGCAGAATGGCGGGCATGAAAATCTTGCTGTTTGCCTGTCTCGCTTTCCCGGCGGTGGCGGCCGCAAACGATGCCCTATGGTCCCTTCTGGAAAAGGGAGGGCAGGCGGTCCTGGTGCGCCACACGCTCACCACGCCGGGCGTGGGCGACCCGCCGGGAATGCGCCTGGACGATTGCGCGACCCAGCGCAACCTCTCGGTGGAGGGGCGGGTGCACGCCCGGCGCATCGGCGAGGAGTTCCGCCGGCGCAATATTCCTGTCGAGCGCGTGCTTTCAAGCCCCTGGTGCCGCTGCCTGGAAACTGCGCGGCTCGCGTTCGGCAAGGCCGAAGTGTCTCAGCCGCTGAGCAACCTGTTCGGACGGTACGATAATCGCGAGTCGCAGGTCCGGCGCATGCGCGAGCTCCTGAAGGAGGAATTCAAGGGCAACCTTATCCTGGTCACGCACGGCTCGACCATCCTCGCGCTCACCGGCGTGTCGCCCGCCACGGGCGAGATGGTCATCGTGTCGCCGGACGGCAAGGTAATCGGGCGCCTCGTTTCAGAATAGGAACACGCCCTTGCCGGTGCTTTGCGTGTCGAAGCTGCGGTAGGCCTCGTCGGCTTGCTCCAGGCGCCAGCGGTGCGAAAAGATCCGCTCCAGGCCGATTTTCCTCTCCGCGACGAAGCGGGCGCATTCCAGCATGCCCATGGCGCTGAAGGTCCACGAGCCGATCAGCGTCACCTGCCGGCGAAGCAGGTCGGGGCTCACGTCGAGCGTGACCTCGCCGCCTTCGCCGACGTAACAGGCCGTTCCCCAGGTTTTCACGCACTGCACGGCGGCCTTGCGCGCCGCCGGCGCGCCGGTGCAGTCGAGGGCAAGCGCAACGCCTTCGCCGCGCGTTAAGTCCCGGATCGCCGCTACTGCGTCCGTCTTCGAGCCGTCGATGACCGCGTCTGCGCCGAATTCCCGGGCAAGCTGCAACCTTTGAGTGGACGTTTCCACCGCGATGACGCGGGCGCCCATTGCCGCGCCGAGCAGGGTGGCCGACAGGCCCACCGGACCCTGGCCGAACACCGCCAGGCTGTCGCCGCCTGCGAGGTGCATGCGCCGCAGCGCGCCGTAGGCCGTGCCGGTGCCGCAGGCCACCGCCGCGCCTTCGGCAAAGGAAAGCTCTTCGGGCAGCGCGACGAGGGTGCGCGCCGGGACTTTGAGGTACTCGGCATGGCCGCCGTGCGCGGTTACCCCGTAGACCGTGATGCCGGTACGGCACAGCTGCGACCAGCCCACGCGGCAGTGCGGGCAGACGCCGCAGCCCGAGTAGTGGTGGTCCATCACCCGCTGGTCGATGGGCGCCTCGCGCTCTGCCACCCCGGCGCCCCTCGCGACCACGACGCCGCAGGGCTCATGGCCGGCGATGAAAGGCTCGGCGTTGCCGCCCAGACCGAGCGCCTTTTGCGCCTCGCCCGGCGGCGCGCGGTAGAACTTGAGATCGCTGCCGCACATGCCCGAGGCCTTCATCTCGATGACCACCTCGCCGGGCCCGGGTGAGGGGTCCGGGAAGCTGCGCAGCTCTACCTTGCGATTGCCGAGAAAAACCGCGCCGCGCACGGGCTAGGTCTGCTTCACCACTTTCCCGCGATCCAGCCTGACGGCCGAAGCGGAGCCTTTGCCTTCCCACTCCTCGGGATCGACCACCTCGCCCAAGAAGTTGAGCTCGATGGTCACGTCGTCCGGGTCCTTGAGGAAGATCTGGAACAGCTTCGCATCCGGGAAGCTGCGGAAGTGCATTTCCACGTTGTTCTTCTGGATGCGCTGGCGCACTTCGCCCGGGTCCTTGGCCAGAAAGGCGATGTGGTCCACCGAGCCGGAGCCGGCCGTGCCCCTGGGGTGCTTTTTCAGCAGGAACATGTCGCGCGTCTCGTTGGGCTCCTGCGAGGCGAGGTGCACGCAGATGTCCTCGCCGGTTTTGAGCCAGTAGCCGGGGAAGCCGAAATCGGGCCGCTCGGCCAGCTCCAGGCCGAGCACGTTCTGGTAGAAATCGCGCGTGCGCTCCAGGTCCTTGGCGACCAGGAGGTAGTGGTTCAATTGGGTGATGGGCATGCAGCCTCCAAAAGGGTGATCTTGCACCCGATTTTGCACCTATGGAGGCCGGCGGGCCACCTTTGCTTGCCGATCAGGCGAAACGCGCGCGCAGGCTGATGGTGCGGCTCAAGTCCTCGATTTCGCGCACGCCGGGAACGGCGGCGGCGACCTCGCTCAGCGCCGCCCGCCGGTCGGCGCCGTAGCCGGCGCCGCCGAAAGCGACGCGCCCGTTCTGCACCTTGACGGTCACGCGCATATCTCGCGTGCGCGGCGAGCGCCGCAGGGCCGCGCGCACGCGGCAGACCAGGCCGAAGTCGTGGAGCTGCTGGCGAGCGGATTCCGTTTCCGCGAATTCCGCCGAGCGCACCAGCCTAAGCACCTGGTCCACGCACTCGGCGACGCCGACGCGCTGCGTGTTGAGTACCAGGTCGTACTTTTCCGGGTCGGTGTAGTCCACCGAGAAGTGGCGCCGTGTGATCGCGGCGTACGCTTCATCGTTGTTGCGGATGTCTTCGGCCACCTTATCGGCGTCCTGCGCGCCCAGGCGCTCCAGCATGCGCTGCTTGCGCACCTCGAAAGGCGCGCAGACGCGTACGCACACCACGCTCGGCATTTCGCGCAGCAACTGGGTGGCGCCCCAGCCGCGGATCACCGCGCCGTTATCCTGCAGTGCGGCGTTGACGATCTCCTCGGCTGCGAAGATGGCCAGGCTGGTCAGGTCCGCGCTCATGCGCTCGAAAATTCCCGCGCGCCCGTCGAGCAAGCGCATGACCTGGCTTTTGCGCAGCCGCACGCGGTCGGCGAGCTGATCGACGATCTGGTGGCAGATGAGCGGCACGCCCAGCGCTTCGCTCACGCCGCGGGCGACCTCCTTGCCCTGAGAGCCCATCTCCCTGGTAACCGTAACGACCGGCATGTCATCCTCCGTTGTCTAGAATTCTTTCCATTCGCCGTTGCCGCCGATGGCCTGCGCCCGCGGAACCGGCTTCATCCAGTCGAGCAGCTCGCCCGGCGCGGCGCGCGGCGGCTTGCGCCCGGCAGCCGGCTTCTGCGGCGCCGCCGGGACCGGCTCGACGAGCGGCGCAGGCGGCGCGACGGCGTCGTCCAGCTTGAACGCCACGATCGCCGATACGAGGCGCGAGGCCTGGTCCTGCAGGCTTTCGGCGGAGGCCGCGGCTTCCTCGACCAGCGCCGCGTTCTGCTGGGTCACGCGGTCGATCTGCGCCATCGCCTGGTTCACCTGGTCGATGCCCATGCTCTGTTCCTGGGATGCGGTAGTGATCGCGGTGACGATTTCGGTCACGCGCTTCACCGCGTCCATGATCTCGTCCATGGTGCTGCCGGCCTGACCGACGAGCTGCGAGCCCGACTGCACCAGGTCCACCGATTCCTCGATGAGCCGCTTGATCTCCTTCGCCGAGCCCGAGCTGCGCTGGGCCAGGCTGCGCACTTCGGCGGCGACCACCGCGAAGCCGCGACCCTGCTCGCCGGCGCGCGCCGCTTCCACCGCGGCATTGAGCGCGAGGAGATTGGTCTGAAAGGCGATGCTGTCGATGACCGCAGTTATCTCGGAAATCTTGCGTGAGGACCCGGTGATGCGGTCCATCGTCTCGACCACCTGCTGCACCACCTGCCCCCCCTTGCTGGCCGCGCCGGTGGCGTCGGCCGCGAGCTGGCTCGCGCGCTGCGCGTTGTCCGCGTTCTGGCGTACCGTGGTGGTCAGCTCCTCGAGGGACGAAGCGGTTTCCTCCAGGCTCGAGGCCTGCTCCTCGGTACGCGCGGATAGGTCCTGGTTGCCGCGCGCGATTTCGCCCGCGGCGGCCTGCACCGATTCGGTGATCTGGCGAACGGTGCCCACCAGCCGCGCCAGCTGCTCGGTCGAGTTGCCCAGCGCGGCGAGCATCTGCCCGACCTCGTCCTTCGAGTCCTTGTGGGTGCGGCGCCTGAGGTCGCCGCGCGCGAGCGCCTCGGCGGAGTTCGAGGCGCGACGCAGGCGCGCCACCATGGCCCTCGCCTGCAGGGCGGCGACGAGCAGGCTGGCGATGACAGCGGCTGCGGCGAGTACCAGCATGGTGTCCCATGCTTTGCGGTAGGCGCTGCGCGTGGTGCCGAAGAGCTTTTCGGCCTTGTTGCGCTCGGACTCGACCAGCGCGCCGAGGTCGGCGCTCAACGCCTGATAGGCGCTATCCGCAGACTGCATGGCGGTGGTGCCATTGCTGGCGTTGACGGTTCCCAGGGCGATGGCAACTTCGACCGCCTGAGCATACTGGGCGAGCTTTTCCGTGGCCGAGGCGAGCAGCACGACGTCGCGGCGCCCGGGGTCTTCGCCAAGCGAGGCCAGCCGCGTTAAGGTGTTTTTGGCCTCTTCCAGGCGCCACTTGACGTCGCCGCCGGCTGCCACCAGGCGGCTTTCGTCGGCATTGCCGGAAAGGCTGAGCAGGCGGTAGATCCCGGCGTGCACGTCTCCCACCACGCTGCCGATTTCCACCACGCTTCTGTAGCGTCCGAAGACCCCCTGGTAGAACTTGTCGGCCGCCTCCTGCTGCAGCGTGAGCGCGGAGTAGCTTGCCGCGCCCAGCCCGACCAGGAACGCGATCGCCACCAGCGGCGCGATCATCAACTTGAAGGACAACCTCATTCCCAGCCTCCCTCCTTTTGCGCGCAGCCGGGTGTCCCGGCCGCACGGCTACTATAGGAGCGTTGTCGCGAGAGGAATTTCAGCAATTGTGCGATGGTTGCAAAGAAAGCTTGGTGCGCACTTGACGTTGTTTCACGATGGCTCGTGAAGCGCCCATTGCATGCGGAAGGCACGCCGGATCCTCTCGATTTCACGCTCGATTTCCGCATCCGAGGGCAATGCCTCTTCCCGCCAGGAAAGAGCGAGCACCGAGAGGTTGTCGCACTGCGCGCCCGCGCGTCCCTCCGCCATGCCCGCGAGCTTCTTCAACCCCTCCTGCAGGCCCATGGCGCGCAGCGCCTCGTCCATGTCCCGTGCGCTTAGGGGCCCGGAAAACCCGTCGCTGCAAAGCAGCACCACATCGCCGCCGCGCAGCATCGCCATCGATGCCGGCTTTAGCCGCGGCGGCAGCGGCCCGCCCAGGCATTGCAGGAGGACGTTGCGTTGCGGATGGGTTCGGGCCTCCCGCTCGGTGATCCTGCCGCTCGCCACCAGCTCCTGCACCAGGGTCTGGTCCACGGTGCGCGCCGCTACGGCCCGATCGCGCAGCAGGTAAAGGCGCGAATCCCCCACGTGCATCCAGTACGCGCAGCCGTCCTGCACTACGCAGGCGACAAGGGTGGTGCGCGGCGTCTCGGACAGGCTGCGCTTGCGCGCCAGATCGCCCAGCAGGGCGTGCACCCGGGCGAACGATCGGAACAGGAATCGGTCCGGGTTCGCCAGGCGCGGCCGGGCGGCGTCGTGAAAAGCCGCCGCCAGCTCTGCCACCGCAAGCTCCGCCGCCAGGTCGCCATGCGCGTGACCGCCCAGGCCGTCGGCGAGCGCGAGCAGCACCGCTTCCTCGGTGCGCCAGCAGGCGAGGCGATCCTCGTTATAGGGCCGCCCGCCGACTCGCGTCTCGCTGGCAATCTCGCAGTTCACACACCCATGATCCAACGCAGCTTGGCTTTCGGATCCCCGGGCAGTGGCGTGCGCGCCTGTCCGGGGCCCAGCAGCGCCTTCTGCAGCGCGAGCACGCTCTGCGGGCGCTGCAGGGGATCGGGCCGCATGCACCAGTCGGCGATGTCCACGAGCTCCGCGGAATACCGGCCGGCGCCGCCCTTCATGCAGGCGCCAAGCGTGGCGCCGATGGAGAAGATATCGGTCCAGGGACCGAGCGCGTCGCGGCCGCTTCCGATTTCCGGGGCGGCGAAGCCCGGCGTGAACACCGGGCGCAGCGATGGGCTGTCTGCGCACAGCATGCGCCGCGAGGCGCCGAAGTCGATGAGCACCGGCGTGGCGTCCTCGCGCAGATGGATGTTGGCCGGCTTGATGTCCAGGTGCAGCAGCTTGCGCGCATGCACCTCGCGCAGCCCGTTCAGCAGTTGCGCGACGGTGCGGCGCAGCCAGCTCTCGGGCAGCGGCGTGCTCGCCTGGGCCAGCCGCTGCTTCAGGGTGCCGCCCGGCTCGTGACGCATGACCATATAGGCGGTTTCGTGCGCCCGGAAGAAATTCAGCACGCGCACCACGTTGGGATGCGAGACCGAGGCGAGCACCCGCGCCTCCTCGAAAAAGCAGCGCAGGCCCTCGCGGAAGGACGCCGCGTCGCGTTCGGCAGGCGCGGGCGCGGCGTCGTCGCCGGTGCGCACGCTCAGCGCAGCGGGCAGATACTCCTTGATGGCGACCTGCGCGCCGGCCTCGTCCTCGGCAAGGTAGACGAAGGAGAACCCGCCGCGCGCGATCAGGCGAAGCAGGCGGTAACCGGAAAGGCGATGGCCGGCGGCAAGCGGTTGATTGGGCCGGGCCGGCGTCACCCGTAAAGCTCCTCGATCAGCTTCAGCGCCGCCTCGGCCGAAGCCGGGCGTGCGTCCGGGTCCTTGGCGAGCAGGCTGTCGATGAGCGGCTGGAACTCGTCGTGCGCGCGCGGCAGCGGCGGCGGCGCAGCGTTCAGGTGCTGCTCGATGATGTCCATCGCCGCAGTGCCATTGAACGGCGCGGCCTTCGCGATCATCTGGTAGAGCATGACGCCCGCGCTGTAGAGGTCCGAGCGCGGGTCGGCAGGCCGGCCGCGGATCACCTCGGGGCTCATGTAGATCGGCGTGCCGAGCAGGGTGCCCTCCAGCGTGATGCCCGGCAGGTCGGCCACCTTGGCGATGCCGAAGTCCACCATGGCGAGGCTCTGGTCCTCGCGGAACATGACGTTGTGCGGCTTCAGGTCGCGATGGATCACGCCTGCGGCGTGGATGTCCTTGAGCGCCGTCAGGACCTGCCGGAAGATGCGCAGGATGCGCACCTGGTCGACGTAGTTGCCGGTGAAATAGGCGCGCACGTCGCCGCCGTTCAGGTATTCCATGAGCAGGTAGGCGCTGTTGTCGCTGAAGCCGTAGCCGAACACCTTGCCCACGTACGGGCTGCGGATGCGCCCCAGGATGTGGTATTCGCGCAGGAAGCGCTCCAGAAAATCCGAATCGTGCAGCAGGTGCTCGAACAGCACCTTGGCGATCACCGGCGTGCCGCCGGCTTCAGGCTGCATCAGGTAGACACGCGACACCGCACCGCAGCCGACTTCGCGCACCAGTCGATAGCCCTCGATCTGCGGCAATCCGCCCGCGGCGGCCGGCTGCCTGCCCAGGTCCTGCGTCGCGTCTGCGCGCGCGCTGCGCGAGCCGAGTGCCTGCGTCACGATCTGTTCCAGCGATTCCTTCGTGAGAAGCTGCTTCGGCAGGTAGTCGTAGGCGCCGAGCTTCATCGCGCGCACCGCGACGTTCTCGCTGCCCTGGCCCGCGAGCATCACGGTGGGCGGGCAGCCAGGGCGGGCGGTAAAATCGCGCAGCCATTCCAGCCCGTCCTCGGCGCCCAGGCGGTTGTCGAGGATCACGAGGTCGAACTCGGACAGCGCGAACGCGGGCCCCGGCCGACCGCTGACGTCCGGATCGTAGTGCTCGATGCTCGAGCCGGGCCAGGTGGACGCAAAGATCCCGGTTACCTCGTGCCGGAAGCTCTCGTCGCGGTCTATGAGCAGAACGCGCATGGCCTCATGCCTCGACCGGCTCGAGCAGCCGCGGCGCGATGCGGCCCAGCGGCAATACTTCGCCGGCGGCCTGCAGCTTGATCGCCTCGCGCGCCATCCCGAACACCACGCTCGAGCTTTCGTCCTGGGCGAAGGTGCGCGCGCCGGCCTGCTTCATCTCAAGCAGCCCGGCCGCGCCGTCCTTGCCCATGCCGGTGAGGATCACGCCGGTGGCGCCGCCGGCCACGCGCTTGGCCGCCGAGCGGAACAGGATGTCGATGGAAGGCCGGTGCAGGTTCACCGGCTCTGCGTCCGCGAGCTGCACGGTATAGCGCCGCCGCGTGGCCGGCTTGCCAATCAGCAGGTGACGGCCTGCGGGGGCGATGTAGGCGTGCCCGGGCAGCACCGGCTCGCCGTTCTCCGCCTCCTTCACGGTGATGCCGCACAGGCCGTCCAGGCGCCGGGCGAAGGCTTGCGAGAAATTCTCCGGCATGTGCTGCACGATGAGCAGTGGCGGGCAGTCCGCCGGCATGCCCTGCAGGATTTCCTGGATCGCCTGGGTGCCGCCGGTCGAAGCGCCGAGGAAGAACACCTGGGGCGTATCGGCCGGCGCCTTCTTCGCGGCTTTTCGTGCAGGCGCGGCCGCGAAGCGAGGCGCGGATGCTTGCTTCGCTTCCACGCGCGCGCTCGCGGCGGCGCGGATCTTGTAGGCGATGAGCTGGCCGTAGTCCTGGCCGCCGGCCGCGCCGGGCGTGGGCTTGGTGACGAAGTCCACCGCCCCGCTTTCCAGCGCGCGGAAGGTAATGTCCGAGCCGGCCTCGGTGTGCGCCGACACCATGATCACCGGCGTGGGCTTCGTCTGCATCAGCTGCTGCAGGAAGGTGAGCCCGTCCACCTTGGGCATCTCCACGTCCAGCGTGATCACGTCCGGGTCCAGCTCGCGCACCTTGGCGCGCGCCTCCAGCGCGTCGGCGGCCGTACCCACGACCTGCATGTCGTGCTGCTCGTTGATGATGGCTTCCAGCACGTTGCGGATCAGCGGCGAGTCGTCGACGACGAGCACGCGGATGGTCATGGCAGGTCCCTCACCGGTTGGTAGACGGCGTGCGCGATGCGGTTCCACCGCCCCGCCGAATGCGCGTAATACTCCGAGTGCCCCGCGAACAGCAGGCCCTGCGGCCGCAGGCAGGCGCGGAAGCGCTCCAGCACTTCGGCCTGCGATTTCTGGTCAAAATAGATGAGCACGTTGCGGCAGAAAATGGCGTCGAAGCTGGCCGGTGCGGGCCATACCGGGCCGCGCAGGTTGTGCGGCTCGAAGCGCACGCGCTCGGCCAGCGCCGGCCGCACGCGGATGCGGCCGGCGTTGGCGCCGGTGCCGGACAGGAAGAAGCGGCGCAGGCGCGCGGGATCCAGGTCGCGCGCCGCCTGCGCGGGGTAGATGCCCGCGGCGGCGGTGCCCAGGACGTCGGTATCCACGTCGGTCGCCAGCAGGCGCACCGAAGCCGCCCGCTCGCCGAGCACTTCGGCCGCGGTCATGGCGAGCGTGTAGGCTTCCTCGCCCGTGGAGCAGCCCGCGCACCAGATGGAAAGCGGCCGGCCCACGGGCGCTTCGGCCAGCAGCTTTGCCAGCAGCTCGAAGTGCGCGGCCTCCCGAAAAAAGCGCGTCAGGTTGGTGGTCATCGCGTTGACGAATTCCTGCCGCAAGGCGGGTTCGCCGCCCTCGACCAGGTCGAGGTATTGCCGGAACGCCGTCATGCCGCGCGTGCGCAGCAGGCGCACCAGGCGGTTGTAGGCCATGTCGACCTTGGCGGCCGACAGCGAGATGCCGCACAGGGCGAATACCAGCTTGCGGATGCGCTCGAAATCTTCGGCGGTCATGGCGAAGTGCACGCCCGGGCCGGTCTTCAGCACGGCAGCGGCGCCGGCGCGGCTCATGCGCTCACCATCCCGGCGCTCGCCAGGCGCTCGAACAGCGCCGGCGCGATGGCGCCGATGGGCAGCACCTGACGCGCCGCGCCCAGCTTTATCGCTTCGCGCGGCATGCCGAACACCACGCTGGTGGCCTCGTCCTGGGCGATGGTCCAGGCGCCGGCCTCGCGCATCTGCAGCAGGCCGCGCGCGCCGTCCTTGCCCATCCCGGTGAGCAGCACGCCCAGCGCGTCGCCGCCGGCAAAGCGGGCCGCGCCCTCGAACAGCACGTCGACCGACGGGCGATGGCGGTTTACCGGCAGCCCCTCGGTGATGCGCACGGCGTAGGTGGCGCCGGTGCGCGCCAGGGCGAGATGGCGGCCGCCGGGGGCGATGTAGGCATGGCCGGGCAGCACGCGCTCGCCATGCTGCGCTTCCTTGACCGTGATGCGGCACAGGCGGTCCAGGCGGGCGGCGAAGCGGCGCGTGAACTCCGGCGGCATGTGCAGCGTCACCAGGGTGCCGGGGCAATCGGCCGGAAAGATCTCGAGCATCTCGCGCACCGCCTCGGTGCCGCCGGTCGAGGCGCCGATGCAGATGATTCTTTCATTGACCGAAACTCCGGGGCTCGCGAGAAGTGACCGCGATGCCGGCGTTTCGGCGCGCGGCGTGCGCAGGCGCGAGCGCGACGCGGCGCGGATCTTGGCGGCGATCTCGGCGGCCGTGCGGCCCACTCCCTCCGCGATGCCCAGCCGCGGCTTGGCGACGAAATCCACCGCGCCCAGCTCGAGGGCGCGCAGCGTCGCGTCGGCGCCGCTTTGCGTCGCTGACGAGATCATCACCACCGGGGTGGGGTGCAGGCGCATCAGGCGCTCGAGAAACTCGAGCCCGTTCATCCGCGGCATTTCCACGTCCAGCGTGATGACGTCCGGGTCGAGCTCGCGCACCAGGGTGCGCGCGATGACCGGGTCGCGCGCGACGGCCACCACTTCCATGTCGCGCTCGGCGGCCACGATCTGGGCGAGCAGCGAGCGCACCAGCGCCGAGTCGTCGACGATCAGCACGCGGATTTTTTTTCGGATGCTCATCGGAACAGCTCCACTTTGCCGCCGTCCTCGGCGGCGATCCTGCGGCGGTACTGCTGCTCGCGCTGCGCCAGCGTGTCGTTGTTGAGCGCGCGCAGCTCCTTCACCAGCAGCCGCCCGCTGATCGGGAAGTAATAGACCTTGCGGGGATACTGGTTGAGCAGGTCGTGGCCTGCCACGCGGATGCCCTCCGTCTGCAGGAAGCGCATGACGAAGCTCGCGTTGCGCTCGCCGACGGTGCCGGCGCCGTAGCCGCGCAGCACGTTGCCGCCGCCCACTACCTTGGCCTGCAGCCGCTCGCGGCGCCCGCCGCGGCGCAGCAGGTCGTTGATCAGAAGCTCCATCGCATAGACGCCGTAGCGCATCGGGTGGCTGACGATCGACTCGTCCTGCGTCGTGTCGGGAAGCATGAAATGATTCATGCCGCCCAGGCGCGCCACCGGATCGTGCAGGCAGGCGGCCACGCAGGAGCCCAGCACGGTGACCAGGACCATGTCGAGCGACGTGACGTAGCACTCGCCGGGCAGGATCTTGGCCGCGTCGCGCTCGAAGTTGCGGTCGTAGTAGAGCGCGGGCGTGCCCGAGGCGGCGACCGGCTCCTCGAGCATCATGCGGCTGCCGCGGACTCGAGCAGGCCCATTTCCCTGCTGGACATGAGGCCATGGATGTCGACCAGTATCAGCATGCGCTTGTCGAGGATCGCAACGCCCTCGAGGAACTCGGCGGCGAGCACGCCGGCGATCTGCGGCGCCGGGCGCACGTCGGCGGCCTTGAGGCTCACCACGTCCGACACGCCGTCCACCACCATGCCGATGGTGCGCGCGCCGATGTTGATCACGATGACGATGGTGCTCGCTCCGTATTCCGCGCTGCCCACGTTGAAGCGCACGCGCAGGTCCACCACCGGCACCACGGTGCCGCGCAGGTTCATGACGCCCTTGATGAAGGCCGGCATATTGGCGATGCGCGTGACGCGCTCGTAGGCGCGGATTTCCTGCACCTGCAGGATATTGACCGCGTACTCCTCCCCGCCGAGCGAGAAGGTCAGGTATTCGCGGCCGGCTTCCTCCCGGGTGGCTGCATTCGCCATGTCAGATCTCCTTCCAGTCGCCATCGGCTGCCGCCAGCGCGAGGGCCGCAACCGGCAGCGGGGACTTTTTCGCGGAAGCTCGCGGCTTTTGCATAGCAGCGTTCTTCGGGGGCGGCGTGCCGCCCGGCAGCTTGAAGCCCGCGACCGAGGCGACCAGCGATTCGGCCTGGCCCGCCATGTTCTCGGCCGCCGCGGCGGACTGCTCCACCAGCGCCGCATTCTGCTGCACGACCTGGTCCATCTGCGACACGGCCGCGCTCACTTGCTCGATGCCCGAAAGCTGCTCGGCCGAGGCTGCGGCGATCTCGCCCATGATGTCGGTGACGCGCTTCACCGCGCCCATGATTTCGTCCATGGTCTTGCCTGCGCCTTCGACTTGCTTGGTGCCGGCCTCCACGCGGCCCACCGAGTCCTGGATGAGCGCGGTGATCTCCTTGGCGGCTTCGGCGGAGCGCTGCGCGAGGCTCCTCACTTCCGACGCTACGACGGCGAAGCCGCGGCCCTGCTCGCCGGCGCGCGCCGCCTCCACCGCCGCATTGAGGGCGAGGATGTTGGTCTGGAAGGCGATGCCGTCGATGACGCCGATGATGTCCGAGATCTTCCTCGACGAGTCGGTGATGCCCGCCATGGTGTTGGCCACGCCGCGCACCGCTTCGCCGCCGCGCACGGCAACTTCGGAGGCGCCCATGGCGAGCTGGTTCGCCTGCTTGGCGCTTTCGGCGTTTTGGCGCACCGTGGCGGCGAGCTCCTGCATCGAGCCCGCGGTCCTTTCGAGATTGGCCGCCTGCTGCTCGGTGCGCGCCGACAGGTCCTGGTTCCCCCGGGCGATCTCGCCGGAGCTGGCGCCTACCGCCTGGGCCGAATGGCGGATCGAGCCGATGGCGTCGGCGAGCGCCCCGCGCATCGCCTCGAGCGAGGCGAGCAGGCGCCCGGTATCGTCGTCCGACGCTACCCCGATGTGCGCCGCCAAGTCTCCGGTCGCGACGCGCTGCGCCACGTCGGCGGCGTCGCGCAGCCGGCTCGTGACGGAATAGGTGATGCCCCAGGCGAGCAGGCTGCCGGCAGTGAGCGCAGCAAGAAGCAGCGCTACCAGCAGGTCGCGCGCGCCCTTGAGCTCTTCCACTGGCGCCATCGCATTGATGGCGAAGCCGCCTATCGCCAGGCAAATCAACAATGCGCCGCCGAACCCCAGCACCAGCCGCCCGCGAACTCCGAGTTTTCTCAACATGTCCCGTTCTCCTTAAGCGGCGCGCGCATGCCGCTCGTCGCCGAGCGCTGCGCGCATGAGCTCCGGAATGTCTAGAATCAGCGAGACCGCCCCGTTGCCTAGGATGGTGGCGCCCGCGACGCCCGACACCTTGCCGAAATTGCCTTCCAGGTTCTTAACCACGATTTGCTGCTGGCCCAGCAGCGCGTCGGCGGCAAGGGCGGCCCGCCGGCCCCCGCTCTCCACCACCACCAGCACCTCGTCGCCCGGCCTGCAGGCGTGCTCTATGCCGAGCGCCTTTGCAAGCGACAGCACCGGCACGATTTCGCCGCGCAGGTTGAGCACCTGCGAGTCGTTGCCGATGCGCTTCAGGTTCTGCGGCGCGGGACGCAGCGATTCGACGATGGCGCTGAGCGGCGCGATATAAACCTCGCCGCCGACGGCGAGCTCCATGCCGTCCATGATCGCGAGGGTCAGCGGCAGGCGCACCACGGTCCGTGTGCCCTTGCCAGGCTCGCTGGCGATGTCGACCTGCCCGCCGAGCTCGCGCACATTGCGCCGCACCACGTCCATGCCGACGCCGCGGCCGGAGACATCGGATACCTCGCTCGCGGT
>DATACE010000381.1:0-4448 GCA_036259215.1 Burkholderiales bacterium
TGGATGGTGCCGGCGCAGGTGATGGGCAACTGGACGCTGGAGCTCAACGGCCAGAAAATCGACATGACGCTGGAGCAGGTGTTCCAGAAGATCAGCGGCACGCTCGCGCTGGCGCCGATCCACGCCGGCCTGCGCGACCCGCGGCTGCACGGCGCGGCGATCAGCTTCTCCTTCGTCGGCCAGGACGGCATGCGCCGCGACCTCGCCGGCCGGGTGAACGGCACGCGCATGGAAGGCACCTTCCGCGACGAAAAGGGCGCGCAGGGCCGCTGGAGCGCCGGCAAGAAGTAGGGTCTGCTAGGGCAGCGCCTTGTGCGAGCCGTCGCAGAAGGGCATTTTCTTCGAGCGCTTGCAGCCGCACAGCCAGACTTTCTGCGCCTCGCCCATGGTGAACCTGACCGGCGAGAACTCCGAGCCCTTGTGCGAGCCGTCGCAGAAGGGCTGGCGCCTCGAGCGGCCGCAGGCGCACCACCAGTAATCCCCCGGGGCAAGCTCGACGGCATAGGGTGAACGCTGCGCGACGTGCGGCTCGGCCATGGCGCCTCCTCCTTGCCGCTAGTATGCGCCCGGATCCTGGTAGTTCTCGAATCGCGTGTGCTGGCCGAGGAAGGTGAGCTTGACGGTGCCGATGGGGCCGTTCCGCTGCTTGCCGATGATCACCTCCGCCATGCCGCGCTGCTCTTCCGGCAGGTCGGGCTTGTAGACCACCTCGCGGTAGATGAACATGATGATGTCGGCGTCCTGCTCGATGGCGCCCGACTCGCGCAGGTCGGACATCACCGGGCGGCGGTCGGGGCGCTGGTCGACCGCGCGGTTGAGCTGCGACAGCGCGACGACCGGCACCTCCAGCTCCTTGGCCATGGCCTTGAGGGAGCGCGAGATTTCCGAGATCTCGGTGGCGCGGTTCTCGCCCTGGCCGGTCGCCGCCATGAGCTGCAGGTAGTCGATGACGATCAGGCCGAGCTTCGAATACTGCCTTTTCAGCCGGCGGGCCCTCGCCCGCACTTCGAGCGCGGTCAGCGCGCCGCCCTCGTCGATGAACAGCGGCGTCTCGTGCAGCTTGCCCATGGCCTCGGACAGCTCGCCCCACTCCTTGTCGTTCAAGCGCCCGGTGCGCATCTTGTGCTGGTCGACGCGCGCGATCGAGCCGAGCATGCGCATGGCGAGCTGCGTGCTCGACATCTCCATGCTGAAGATGGCCACCGGCAGGCCGTTGTCGACCGCCACGTGCTCGGCGATGTTGAGCGCGAGCGCGGTCTTGCCCATCGAAGGGCGCGCCGCGACGATCACCAGGTCGCCCGGCTGCAATCCCGAGGTCATCTGGTCGATGCGCGTGTAGCCGGTAGGCACGCCGGTGACGTCGGACGGGTTGTCGCGGTGGTACAGGTGGTCGATGCGCTCGAACACCTTGGCGAGCACCGGCTTGATCTCGAGCAGGCCCTGGTCGCGGCGCGCGCCGGATTCGGCGATCTGGAAAATCTTCGACTCCGCCTCGTCGAGCAGCTGGCCCACTTCCTTGCCCCCCGGCGAGAGCGCCGACTCGGCGATCTCGGTGGCCACCTGCGCCAGGCGCCGCTGCACCGCGCGCTCGCGCACCAGCTCCGCGTAGCGCCGGATGTTGAGCGCGCTCGGCGTGTTCTGCGCGAGCGCGCCCAGGTAGGCGGGGCCGCCGGTCTTGTCCTTGTCCTCGCTGCCCTCGATCGCCTCGGACACCGTCACCACGTCGGCGGGCCTGGCGTGCTCGATCAGCCGCGAGATGTGGCGGAAGATGCGCCGGTGGTCGTCGCGGTAGAAATCCTCCGCGGTGACGAGGTCCCCGATGCGGTCGAACGCCTGGTTGTCGAGCAGCAGCGCGCCAAGCAGCGATTGCTCCGCCTCGATCGAGTGCGGCGGCACCTTCAATGCGAGCAGCTGCGGATCCGCGGGCTCGGCGCGCGGATACGCCGTGCCCTGCTGTGCTATTGCCATTTTTGTATTCCTCCCGAAGCCGATGCGCATGCTATGTGGGGAGCGGGCAGGGCGGAAAAAATTCTTCCGGCTTTGGCGCGCGTTATCCACAGGCGCCCGTGCAAGCGCAAGCGAATCAGCGGCTTGAGGTTCGCCGGGCCTGTGGAGGACATGTGCCTAACCTGTGACTAGGGTGTGGGCGGCGCTGTATCGTTGCGGCCCGCTCGTTTGCCAAGCGAAACTGGCCGCGGCGCGCATGAGCGGTGTCCACGCACACGGGGTGTACATGCATACAGTATAGGATGAAGTTCAGGGTCTACGTGCTGCGCCACGCCGGCCGCCGGTTGTGCTGGCGCGCCGTGCACAACGGGCCGGCCCACGTGGGCCACCTCGTGAGCCACGCGGTGGACCTGGGCGGCGAGCGCTACACGGTGCTTTCGCTGCGGCCCGCGGACCCGGTGCAGTCCCCGGGCATCGCGGACCTTTACGAGCCGGTGCTCGTGGGCTTTTCAGTCCTTGCGCTGCGCGTGCGCGGCTTCGAGCGCCTGGAAGGCGCGGCCGGCGCGTACTCGGTGGTCCAGGAGTGGCACTGCGAGCTGCCCTAGCCGCCCCCGGACAACCGGCTGTTTCTACTGCTCGCCGATGACGGCCACGGTGACGGTCGCCGTGACGTCGGTGTGCAGCGATACCTCGATCGGGAACTCGCCCACCTGCTTCAGCGGCCCTTGCGGCATGCGCACGTTCGAGCGCTCGACCTCGTGGCCCTGCTTCTCCAGCGCCTCGACGATATCGTAGTTGGTGACCGAGCCGAACAGGCGCCCGTCGGCCCCCGCCTTCTGCGTGATCTCGATCTTCAGGTTTTCCAGCTTGGCGGCGCGCTCCTTGGCCTTGGTGAGCGCCTCGTTCTGCGCGCGCTCCAGCTCGGCGCGGCGGCCCTCGAAGTGCTTGATGTTCTCGGGGGTGGCGCGCTTGGCCTTGCCTTGCGGGATGAGGAAGTTGCGCGCGAAGCCGTCCTTCACCTTCACCACGTCGCCGAGGTTGCCGAGATTGGCGACCTTTTCCATCAGGATGACTTGCATAGGCCTCATTTCTCCTTTCGGCTCAGTGCAGGTCGGTGTACGGCAGCAGCGCGAGAAAGCGCGCGCGCTTGATGGCGTCGGACAGCTGTCGCTGGTAGCCGGCGGCCGTGCCGGTGATGCGCGCCGGGATGATCTTGCCGGTCTCGTTGACGAAGTCCTTCAGGACGTCGACGTCCTTGTAGTCGATCCATTCGACCTTCTCGGCGGTGAAGCGGCAGAACTTGCGGCGGCGGAAGAGGGCCCGCTGGCCCTTGTCCTTCTTGTCCTTGCCGAACTTCCCTTTGCCTTTGCCTTTACCTCTGCGCGGCGGGGGCATATCTACTCTCCTTCAGTGAATTCGATGTTCGTTACGTGCAATACCAGCTTCTTCGAGCGGTGGCTCTTCGCGCTCAGGAAGCCGTGGAATTTCGCGCTCGTTCCCAGGGGCTTGCCCATCAGCAGCCGCGCCTGCGCCTCGAATGCGATGCCGCCGATTTCCGCCTCGACCTTGCGCGGCCCGCCCGCCTCCTGCTGCTCGGACTCGTGGCGCAGCTTGAATTCCACCGCGGGGACGCCGGCCGGCGTATAGCGCAGCGCGCTCAGCTCAAGCAGCCGGCCGCTCAGCTCGAGCCGGTTCAGGCGCAGCTTCCGCGGGCCGGCTTTCGCCGCCGCGCTCCATCATCGACTTGGATTTCTCCTCGCGCATCATGGGCGAGGGCGTGGTGTGCGCCTTGGGCATCTTGATGATCAGGTGGCGCAGCACCGCGTCGCTGAACTTGAACGAGTGCTCGAGCTCCGCGAGGGTCTCGTTGTCGCACTCGATGTTCATGAGCACGTAGTGCGCCTTGTGCACCTTCTGGATGGGGTAGGACAGCTGGCGCCGGCCCCAGTCCTCGAGGCGGTGCACCGTGCCGCTGCGCGCGGCGATGACGCCCTTGTATCGCTCGACCATGGCGGGCACCTGCTCGCTCTGGTCGGGATGGACGATGAATACGATCTCGTAATGTCGCATGCTCTGATTGACTCCTTTTCCTATGGGCTCGTTGCAGTGGGCCAACCGCCATGCGTAGCGGTGTGACCAGGAAGGGGGCGAATTCTACCCTTACTTCAGGATCCTGAGAAGGTTGTGGTGGGAGTCGGTGAACAGCGGCAGGTCGGGGCGCGGCTCGATGGGCTCGGCGGCGGCCGCGACATGCGGCCAGTCGAGCAGGGGCCGGTTGCGCGTGACGATGACCTGATCGGTGGCCGAATACCAGTACTCCGGGCCGGTCTCGGCGACCGGAGAATCGGCGACGTTGACCGCCTCCATGCCGAACTCGGCGGCCAGGCGCTGGATCACCGGCAGCAGGTCGACGTAGCGGTTGGTCGCCTGGAACACGATGACGCCGTCGGGCGCGAGGTGCTTCAGGTAGGTGGCCATCGCCTCGCGCGTGACCAGGTGCA
>DATACE010000382.1:0-12616 GCA_036259215.1 Burkholderiales bacterium
GTGGTGCGCGCCCGGCGCGAAAAGCCGGGCGCCGGCTACCTGCTCGCCGGGCTCGCCGCCATGGGGGCCATGACCTATAGCGCCTACCTCGGCGGCAAGATGGTGTACGAGCATGGGATTGGCGTGCGCGCTGCCGGCGGCCTGGACGAGGCACGCTCTCGGGAAATCCTGCCGGGCACGCTGCGCGATGCCGCGCGCGAATCCGGCAGCCTCGCGGCCCAGGGCGCGCGCCGCGCGGCGGGAGACCTGCGCAGCGGTCACATTGCGCCCGCGCTACGTCCCTGAGTTTCGGGGTGCCGGGCGCGCCGCTTGCTGCCCGTGCAGCATCAACCCAAGGAGGTAACCATGCGTGTATCCGAAGCGATGACCCGCAATGTGCGCATTGCGAATCCGGGGCAGACCCTCGCCGACGTGGCGAAAATCATGGCGGAGATCGACGCCGGCGCCATTCCGGTAGGCGAGAACGACCGCCTGGTCGGCATGATCACCGACCGCGATATCGCCATTCGGGGCGTCGCCGCCGGCAAGGGACCGTCCACGCCGGTGCGCGAGGTGATGACCCCGGATGTCAAGTATTGCTACGAAGACGAAGACCTCGACCATGTGGCGCAGAACATGGCGCAGGAAAAGGTCCGGCGTCTGCCGGTGATGAACCGCGACAAGCGGCTTGTCGGCATCATCGCCCTGGGCGACGTGGCGGTTGCGGAGGGCGAGCAGCCCGCCGGAAAAGCGGTCACAGGCGTATCGCGGCCGGGCGATCCGAAGTCGCAAACGCGCTGACGCAGTGAGGGGGGCGACCCCGCGTCGCAAAGTAAATGACGGCGTGGGCCCACGGATTGCTGCGGCACAACACTTGCTGCTTAGCACTTCATGAGCCCACCCTCCGCGTTTTCCATCGTTGTGCATTCCCACCTGCGGTGGGATTTCGTCTGGCAAAGACCGCAGCAGATCTTCTCGCGCCTGGCGCGCGAGCACCCCGTGCTCTTCGTCGAAGAGCCGCTGCACGAGCCGGGTGAGCCACGCCTGCGCATCGTGGAGGCGCAGCCGGGCGTGGTGCGCGCCATTCCCGTGATGCCGCAGCCGTCGGATTGCGACGCCCACTGTGCGGCGCTGCTGCCGCTGCTCAAGCAGGCCATGCAGACGCATCCGCTGCTCGCCGGGCGCTTCGACTCGCTGGTGCAGTGGTTCTACTCGCCGATGTGCGCGCCCGGCATGGCCGGCATGCTGAACGAGCTCGCCCTCGTCTATGACTGTATGGACGAGCTCGCCAGCTTCCGCTTCGCGCCCGCCGATATCGGCCGGCGCGAGGGCTTTTTGCTGGAGCGCGCCGACGTGGTGTTCACCGGCGGATGGCAGCTTTACGAATCCAAGTCGCGCCACCACGGCAACGTGCACTTCTTCGGTTGCGGCGTGGACGCCGCGCACTTCGGCCGGGCGCGGCACGACCAGGTGCCGGTGGCGCCGGCGGTCGCCTCGCTGCCCGGGCCGGTGCTCGGCTACTTTGGCGTGATCGACGAGCGCCTGGATTACGACTTGATCGACGCGCTGGCGCAGGCCTTCGCTAGCGGCTCCATCGTCATGGCCGGCCCGCTTGCCAAGGTGGAGCGCGCGGCGCTGCCCGATCGGCCCAACATCCACTGGCTCGGTCAGCAGCCCTACGAGGCGCTGCCTGCGCTGGTGAAGGGCTTCGATGTCTGCCTGATGCCTTTTGCATTGAACGAGGCGACGCGCTACATCAATCCCACCAAAACGCTGGAATACATGGCCGCCGCCAAGCCGATCGTCTCCACCGCGGTGCCGGACGTGGTGCGCAACTTCGGCGACATTGTGCGCATCGCGGCTTCACCGCAGGAATTCATCGATGCCACGCGCCGGGCGCTGGCGGTGCCCGAGCCCGAACGCATCGCGGCAGGGCACCGAAGGACGGCGGCGTCCACGTGGGACGCCATCGTGGCCGCCATGCGCGGCCAGGTCACCGAGGCGGTTCGCGCCCGCTCCACCCTGGCGGTGGCGTGAACGCCCCCGTTCTGGTGGTCGGCGCCGGGTTCTCCGGCGCCGTGGTGGCGCAGCGCCTGGCCGAGCGCGGCTTCGACGTGGTGGTGCAGGACAAGCGGCCGCACATCGGCGGCAATGCGTTCGACCGGCGCGACCGGCACGGCGTGCTGGTCCATCCCTACGGCCCGCATATCTTCCACACCAACAGCGAGCGCATTTTCGAGTACTTGTCGCAGTTCACCCAGTGGCGTGCGTACGAGCACCGGGTGCTCGCCTCGGTCGGCGGTCAGCTGCTGCCGGTGCCGATCAACATCGACACGGTCAACCGGCTGTATGGGCTGCAGCTCGACGAGTCCAGCATCCAGGGGTTCTACGACTCGGTGCGCGAGCCGCGCGCCGCCATCCGCACCAGCGAGGATGTGGTGCTGAATGCCGTCGGGCGCGACCTGTACGAAAAATTCTTCCGCGGCTACACGCGCAAGCAATGGGGCCTCGATCCGTCCCAGCTCTCGCACACCGTGGCGGCGCGCGTCCCCGCGCGCACCAACCGCGACGACCGGTATTTCACCGATGCGTTGCAGTTCATGCCGCTCGAAGGGTTCACGCGGCTCTTCGAGCGCCTGCTCGACCACGCCGGCATCCGGGTGGAAACCGGCGCGGATTTCTTCAAGTCGCGCACCCGGCTGCGTGCCGCGCATGTCGTGTATACCGGTCCGATCGACGCCTACTTCGGGTATTGCCACGGCCGGCTGCCGTACCGCTCGCTGCATTTTGAGCACGAGCACCTCGCCGGAACGCCGAAGGTGCAGCCGGTCGCGGTGGTGAACTACCCGGGCGACGAGCCGTATACGCGTATCACGGAGTTCAAGCACCTGACCGGGCAGGTCCATGCCGGCACCTCGATTGTGCGCGAGTACCCCTCCGACGAGGGCGACCCCTACTACCCGGTGCCCCGGCCCGAGAACGAGGCGCTGTTCAAGCGGTACGAGGCGCTCGCGCTGAAGGAGCGCGACGTCACCTTCGTCGGGCGCCTGGCCACGTACCGCTACTACAACATGGATCAGTGCGTCGGCGCGGCGCTCAAGGCCGCCGACACGGTGCTCGAGAAGCTGCGCCCGGCCGGCGCGCCGATCCCGGTGTATCGCGCTTCCAGCCAGTCGGCGGCTGCGCAGGCCGCAGCCCGCGCCACGAAGCCGTGATGGAGCTGTGGGGCGGCATCGAGTGCACCGTCAACCGGGTGGGCGATCAGTACTTCAGCCAGCTCGAGCGCAGCGGCCATGCCTCGCGCCCGGAGGATCTGGAGGCGGTAGCGGCGCTGGGCGTGCGCGCGCTGCGCTACCCGGTGCTGTGGGAGCGCACCGCGCCCGACGGGCTCGAGCACGCCGACTGGCGCTGGCCGGATGAGCGCCTGGCGAGGTTGCGCGGGCTCGGCGTGGCGCCTATCGCCGGGCTGGTGCACCACGGCAGCGGGCCGCGGCACACCAGCCTGGTGGACCCGCAGTTCCCTGCAAAGCTCGCCGCATACGCCGCCGCGGTGGCGCAGCGCTATCCGTGGCTGGAGCTGTACACGCCGGTAAACGAGCCGCTCACCACCGCGCGCTTCAGCGCGCTGTACGGGGTATGGTTCCCGCACCTGCGCGACGAGCGCGCGTTCAAGGACGCGCTGCTCAACCAGTGCCGCGCCACGGCGCTCGCGATGCGCGAAATCCGGCGGGTGAACCCGCAGGCGCGCCTGGTGCAGACCGACGATCTGGGCAAAACGTACAGCACGCCGGCGATGGCATGGCACGCGGAGCATCTCAACCACCGCCGCTGGCTGGGGTGGGACCTGCTGTGCGGCCGGGTCACCCGCGACCACCCGCTGTGGGAGTGGCTTACCGGGCGATGCGGCGCGCACGCGGGCGAGCTCCTGTGGTTCGCCGACCACCCGTGCCCCCCGGACATCGTCGGCGTGAACTACTACATCACCAGCGAGCGCTACCTCGACGAGAACGAGCACAACTACCCCGAGCCTTATCGCGGCGGCTACGAAGGCCGGCGCTTCGCGGACATCGAGACGGCGCGCTGCCTCGCGCATCCGACGGGCGGCCTGCAGGTCCTGCTGCGCGAGGCGTGGGAGCGTTACCGGCTGCCGCTTGCCGTGACGGAGGCGCATATCGACGCGCCGCGCGACGACCAGCTGCGCTGGCTCGCCGGGCTATGGCGCGCGTGCGAGCGCGCCCGAGAGGCGGGGGCGGACATGCGCGCGTTTACCGTATGGGCGTTGTTCGGCTCGTTCGACTGGAACTGCCTGGTACAGGAGCAGCGCGGCTACTACGAGCCGGGCGCCTTCGATGTGCGCGGGCCCAGGCCGCGGCCGACGGCCATCGGCGGCCTCATGCGCGAGCTGGCGGCGGGCGAGCTGCCGCATCACCCGGTGCTCTCGTCGCCGGGCTGGTGGATCCGCAGCGAAACCCGCCATTTCTGCCCGCCCGTCGCGGAACGCTTCTGCGAAGATGAGGTGGAAGCGGTCCTGTCGACCAACACCAGGCCGATCCTGATCGCCGGCGGCACGGGCACGCTGGGCAACGCGTTCGCGCGCATCTGCGCCGAGCGCGGCCTGAGCCACAAGCTGCTGTGCCGCGCGGAGCTGGACATCGCCGACCCGGCCTCCATAGAAAGCGCCCTCGAGCGCTACCAGCCGTGGGCAATCATCAATGCCGCGGGGTATGTGCGGGTCGACCAGGCCGAGCACGACGCGGAGCGCTGCTTCCGCGAGAACACGCATGGTCCGGCCGCGCTCGCGCGATCCTGCGCGCGCCACGGCGTGCGGCTCGCGACCTTTTCGAGCGACCTCGTGTTCGACGGCCGGCAGCGCGACCCCTACGTCGAGGATGATCGCGTCGCCCCGCTCAACGTCTACGGCCGGAGCAAAGCCCAAGCCGAGCAGCGGGTGCTGGAGCTGCATCCGGGCGCGCTGGTGGTGCGCACCAGCGCCTTCTTCGGTCCCTGGGACCAGTTCAACTACATCACCCAGCTGTTGCGCGCCTTGCGCGAAGGGCGCGAATTCCTGGCCGCGCACGACACCACCGTATCGCCGACCTACGTGCCCGATCTGGTGAACGGCTGCCTCGACCTCCTCATCGACGAGGAAAGCGGCCTATGGCACCTCGCCAACAGCGGCGCGGTCACCTGGGGGCAGCTCGCGCTGCGCGCGGCCGAGCTCGCGCAGGCCGACCGGCGCACCCTGCGGCTGTGCCGCTCCGAGGAGCTCGGCCTGCCGGCGCCGCGGCCGGCGTTCAGCGCGCTGGCCAGCCCCCGCACGCCGCTCCTGCCGCCGCTCGAGGATGCGCTGCGCCGCTACATGCTGCACACGCAACCGGTGCACCTGCGCCGGTGACGGAAGAACGCCGCGCCATACCGCGCACGCGACTCAAGGTGATCCACCTGCACCGTGAAGGGGACGAGCCCACGCGGCGCGTCTCCGATCTGGTGTTCCTCGACGGCAAGCCGCACGCGGTGCTCGGCTGGACACACTCGGAGCAGGGGCGGCGGCCGGGCGCGGCGATCGAGCTCGACACGGCGCGCCTGCGGCCCTCGCGGCGGGCCAAGGCGCTGTTCCGCTACGAGGGCGTCACGCAATGAAGCTGCTGGTGGTCGGCGGGGCGGGCTACATCGGCTCGCACATGGCGCTCATGCTGAGCGAAACCGGCCACGAGGTGGTGGTGCTGGACGATCTTTCCTCCGGGCGGCGCGACGCGGTGCTCGCGGGCGAGCTGGTCCAGGCAAGCGTGCAGGACGCGGCGCTGCTCGACCGGCTGCTCGCCGCGCGGCGCTTCGACGCGGTGATGCATTTCGCCTCCTTCATCGAGGTGGGCGAGTCGGTGCGCGACCCGGCCAAGTACTATCGCAATAATTTCGGCAATACCTTGACGCTGCTCGAAGCGATGGTGCGCCATGGCCCGCCGCGCTTCATTTTTTCCTCGACCGCAGCGGTCTACGGCATGCCCGAGCGCGTGCCGATCGACGAGGCGGCGGCGCAGCGCCCGATCAATCCCTATGGCCGCTCCAAGTGGATGGTGGAGCAGGCGCTCGCCGATTTCGACCGCGCGTACGGCCTGAAATCGGTGTGCCTGCGCTACTTCAACGCCGCCGGGGCGGATCCGCAGGCGCGCCTGGGCGAGCGCCATGAGCCGGAATCGCATCTTATTCCTCTCGTGCTGCAGGCGGCCGCGGGACGCCGCAAGGCGATCCAGGTGTACGGGCGCGATTACCCGACGCCCGATGGCACGTGCCTGCGCGACTACATCCACGTCGTGGACCTGTGCGCCGCGCACGCAGCCGCCCTGGATCTTCTGATGGAGGGCGGGCGAAGCGCGGCCTATAACCTGGGCAACGGCAACGGCTTCTCCGTGCAGCAAGTAATCGATACCGCGAGTCGCGTCACCGGGCGCGCAATCCGCATCGAGGACGCGCCCCGGCGGGCCGGCGACCCGCCGAGCCTGGTAGCCAGCGGGGCGCGCGCGCGGTGCGACCTTCGCTGGCAGCCGCGCTATCCGGACCTCGAGGTCATGGTGCGCCACGCCTGGGCCTGGGAACAAAAGGCGCGCTAGCCGGGACGCATCAGGGCGCGCCGCGCGCCCGCGTTCCGCAGCACCGCGGAGACTGCCGCGGCGTCGGCGCCGCGATCGACCCGCACGCTGACGATGCAGGCGGCGCTGCGCACTTCCTCGGCGTAGCGTGCGCGATCGGTGTCGGTCGAGCCGCCCCCGACGCGCACCTGATCGGAGCTGCGGTCATCCTGGTTCTCGTAGCTCTGGCCGGGATATTCGGCGGCCACGCCATCGTCGGTAAGGTTCGCGCTCACCACGATGCGCTCGTCCGCGATGCCGGCGGCAAGCAGGGCGTCGCGGGCGCGCTGGCCGGCCTCGACGCTGGGAAAGGTTCCTACGATGTTATCCATGGCAAAGCTCGTAGACGGCGCTGTGACGGTAGGCCTCGCCCGGCCGCAGCACCGTCGAAGGGAACGACGGCCGGTTGGGGGAATCGGGAAAATGCTGCGGCTCCAGGCAGATTCCCAGCCGGCCGCTCAGGTGGCCGGTGTAGACCTGCAAGCCCGGCTGGGTGGTCCGGATGCGCAGCGCTCGCCCGGAGGCGGGGTCGCGCAGCTCCGCGGCGCCTTGCAGCACGAAGCTGTGATCGATGCGCGCGGGCCCGATGCGCCGCCATTGCCGGAAATCCAGCGCCGTGCCCGCCACCGGAGCAAGCGCCCCGGTGGGGATGAGCTCCTCGTCCACCGGCACGTAGTGCTCCGCGTCCAGCCGCAGCTCGTGGCCGTCGATGGTTCCGCCGCCGGCCAGATTGAAGTAGGCATGGTTAGTCAGATTCACGATGGTCGGCCGATCGGTACTCGCTTCGTAGTCTATGCGCAGCCCGGATTGCTCCAGGGAATAGGTCACGCGCGCCTCCAGCGCCCCGGGATAGCCTTCGTGCCCGTCGGGGCTCACGTAGCGCAGCGCCACGGCGCCGCCGCGCTGCTTTCCGGCCCAGTGCGCGTGCTGAAAGCCGGTCGGCCCGCCGTGCAGGTGGTGCCGGCCGTCGTTGCAGGCGAGCTGGTAGGCGGTGGCGTCGAGCACGAAGCGGCCGCGCGCGATGCGGTTGGCGTAGCGCCCGACGATGAAGCCGTCAAAGGCGAGCCGCTGCGCGCCGGCGAGCAGCGTGAGGGTAGCGCCGCGCGCGCGCACGCGCGCCTGCAGCGCCCCGTTTTCCAGCACGAACTCCTCCATCAGGCCACCAGCACGCGGCCGCGCCCGCTGTAGCGCTCGAGCGCGCCTTCGCCGGCGGCGCGCGTGCCGCCGGCGCGGCACAGCGCCACGCAGGCGCCGCCGAACCCGGCGCCGGTAAGCCGCGCGCCGAGCACGCCGGGCTGCTCGCGCAGGCGCTCGACCAGCTCGTCGAGCTCGCGCGTGGACACTTCGTAGTCGTCGCGCAGGCTGCGGTGCGATTCGTCCATCAGCCGGCCGAAGGCTTCGGCGTGCGCGTCCAGCGCGGCCAGCACACGCGCGTTTTCGCTGACGACGTGGCGCGCCCGGCGGCGCAGCGGTTCGTCCAGCCGCTCGAGCGCTTTCTCGTCGGCGACGTCGCGCAGCGCGTTCACCTTCAAATGCCGCGCAGCTTCCTCGCACTGCGTGCGCCGGGTGTTGTAGCCGCTGGCCGCGAGCGAGCGCGCTACGCCCGAATCGAGCACCACGATAGCGCTTCCCGCCGGCAGCGGCAGGATGCGCCGCTCGAGGCTGCGGGTATCGAGGAACAGCATCTTCCCCGGTTCGGCGAGGCTCGCCGCCATCTGGTCCATGATGCCGCAGCGCACGCCGGCGTGGCGCACCTCGGCCGCCTGCGCGAGCTGCGCAATCTGTACATCGTCCACGCCGATGCCCAGGAAGGCGCGCAAGGCGCGCAACATCGCCACCTCGAGCGCGGCGCTGGAGGACAGTCCCACGCCCATGGGCACCTCGGAGGCCACGCGGATTTCGAGCGGCGGCACCCGAAACCCCAGCGCCTCGAGCTCCTTGATGCAGCCGTACACGTACTTTGCCGACTGCTCGGCCGGCGGGCGCTCGAGCGTGAACGGTATGCTGCGGTCCAGCGCGTGCAGGACGAAGGCCGCGCTGCCCGACAGCTCCACGCGCGTGTGCTGCGGGATCGCGGTGGGCAGCACGAATCCCTCGTTGTAATCGGTGTGCTCGCCGAGGAGATTGACGCGTCCCGGCGCCGCGCCGGTGGCCTTCATGCGATGCGCACTTCCACCTGCTGCAGCTCGCGCGCCTTGTCCTCGGGCAGGGCGTCCATGGCGAAGAATCCGGCGGCCAGCTCGGTGCCGGCGAGGTACTTCAGGCGCTCGCGCGTGCGATAAGGCGGAAAAAACTGCGCGTGCAGGTGCGCCCCCGGGTGCGCCTCGCCGTCCGTGGGCGCCTGGTACCACGCCATGAGGTAGGGAAACGGCCGCTCCCACAAGCCGTCGTACTTCAGCAGCACCGTTTTCAGCGCCCTCGCCAGGTCTTGCCGCTGTGGCGCATCCAGGCTGGGGAAATCCCTGCAAGGCGCGATCGGCGCAACCCAGACTTCGTAGGGGTAGCGCGCGCAGAACGGCACGAACGCGACGGCGTGCTTGCCCTGGTAGAGCAGCCGCGCGCCTTCGGCGATCTCCCTGGCGATGAGCCGCGAGAGCAGGCCGTCCCCTTTACAGGCGGTCTGCAGCATGCGCGCCGGCACGGGCGGTACCTCCGGGTAGCCATAGATCTGGCCGTGCGGGTGGTGCAGCGTCACGCCGACCTCTGCGCCGCGGTTCTCGAACGGCAGGACGTAGCGCACGCCCTCCAGCGCGCCGAGCTCCCGGGTGCGCTGCGCCCATACCTCGAACAGCAGCTCGATGCGCTCCAGCGGCAGCGCGCCCAGCGAGGCGCCCGGGTCCTGGGTGAAGACCACCACCTCGCACTTGCCCTCAGGGGGCGCGAGCGCCGGGAAGCGATTGTCGAAGACTGCGATTTCCCAGTCGCCCGCAGGCACCTCGGTGGGCGCCGCCGGATCGACGGTAGGCGCGAGCGGATTGTATTGTGGTGGCGGGAGGAAGGTGCGGCCCTGCCGGTAAGCGGCGTAGGTGACCCATTCGCCGCGCAGCGGATGCCAGCGCAGCTGCGGGCGCCCCTCGAGCGGTTCGGGAAAAGGGCTGGGCGCCGGACCGTGCGCAATCGGATGGCGCGAGAAGAGGAGGAGCGAGCGGCCATCCGGCTTGGTGAGCGCCACGTGCTGCATCAGACCACTCCGGGCAGGAAGGTGCGCGAGATCGTGGTGGCCGCGCGAATCTGCGCAAGGTCCGCCTTGGGCTGGCGGTCCGCAGTGAGCAGCCCGTTCGCCTCCTGGAACGTGTCGGCGAACTGCGTGTAGCAGAACCCGCTGAACAGCGGCGCCAGGGTCACCGCTTCGAGAAGGCCGCGATAGCGGCGCAGCAGCTCCTCCTCGCTGTGCACGCGCGCATAGCCCCAGACCTGCGCCCCGGCGGGCAAGCCCTTGGCGTAGGCGATGCCGCCGAACTCGGTCAGCATGATCGGCTGGCCGCGGTGCGGGTAGCCGTCGAGCGTCAGGATGCGGCCCCCCGGACGCCGGCGGTCGAAAAGCTGCTGCGTGTTCTCCGGACCGTAGCGCGCGCCGATGCTCTCGCCGCTCGGGTCGTAATCGTGGATGCCGATGATGTCGGTGGCGCTGGATTCCCAGCCGTCGTTGCCGATGACCGGGCGCGTGGAGTCCAGCGTCTTGGTGAGATGGTAGAGCGCCTCGACCGCGTGGCGGTGCTCGCGCACCGAGGGCAGCTCGGGCACGCCCCAGGACTCGTTGAACGGCACCCACACGATGACGCAAGGATGGCTGTAGTCGCGCTCGATGGCCTCGCTCCATTCGCGCACCAGCCGGCGGATCGCCGTGCGCGTGAAGCGGTAGGCCGAAGGCATTTCCTCCCAGACCAGCAGCCCCAGCCGGTCGGCCCAGTACAGGTAGCGCGGGGACTCGATCTTCTGGTGCTTGCGCACGCCGTTGAAGCCCATCGCCTTGGCGAGCTCCACGTCGCGCCGCAGAGCGGCGTCGTCCGGCGCCGCCAGCAGCGTGTCCGGCCAGTAGCCCTGGTCGAGCACCAGCCGCAGCAGGTAAGGGCGCCCGTTCAGGAGGAAGCGGTCGCGCTGGATGTCCACCGAGCGCAGCGCGGTATAGGACTTCACCTCGTCGAGCACCTCGCTGCCGCGGATCAGCCGCACCTCGGCGTCCAGCAACGTCGGGTGCTCCGGGCTCCACAGCAGCTCGTTGCGGAAGTCGTCGATCCCCGGATCGGACAGCACAATGCGCCGGTCGGCCTCGTTTTCCAGCACCTGGTAGCGGTCCTTGGCAAGGCGCCGCCCGCCGTGGCGCAGCTCGACCTCGACCGCGAGCTCGTCTGCCGCGTCGCCGGCGATGCGCGCCTCGAACGTAATGGCGAAGCCGGCGACGTGCGGCGTCCAGCGCAGCTTGTCGATGTAGGTGCGCGGCACGCGCTCGAGCCACACCGTCTGCCATATGCCGGTGGTGCGCGGATACCAGATGTAATGCGGCTCGAGCTGCCAGTCCTGCTTGCCGCGCGGCTTGGTGAGCTCGTGCGGGTCGTCCTTCACGCGCACCGTGACGGTCTGGTCCCCGGAGTCGCGCAGTGCCGCCGTGATGTCAGCGGAAAACGGCGTATGGCCGCCCTCGTGCGTGGCGACCACGATGTCGTTGACCCACACGCGCGCCTCATAGTCGACGGCGCCGAAATGGAGCAGGATCCGGCCGCCCTCCGGCACGACATGGAAGTCGCGCTGGTACCAGCAGATGGAGTGAAAGCCCCGGTCGCCGATGCCGCTCGCCTGCGACTCCGGCGGATACGGCACGCGGATCTGCTGCGGCCAATCGCGGATGTCCCAGGGCCGGCGGAAGCGCCGCGCGTCGTCGAACAGGAAGCGCCACGCTCCGTCGAGGCTCTGCCAGCGAGCCCGCTCGAGCTGCGGGCGGGGGTACGCGTCCTGCGTCATCCCGCGGCCCGTGCAGCGTCCGTGCCCGCCAGCCAGCCGATGATGCGGTCGGCCACCTGTTCCCAGCCCGCGTCGAGCATCATGGAATGCCCCATGGCTGGAAATGTCTCGTAGGGCGCGCGCAGCGTTTGCGCACAGAGGCGCGCCATTTCGGGTGGCACTAGCGCGTCGCGCCCGGCGCCCAGCACCAGCATGGGCGGACGGGGCAGGCGCGCCGCACTGGGCAAGTCGAACAGCGCCGCGTCCCATAGCGCCCGCCACGATTCGCGCTGTACCCGCGTGCAGTAGCGCTCCATAGCTTCCGCGGACACCGGCCCGGCGATGTCGTTCACCTACACCGGTCCCAACGGCACGTCGCAGGTCTACAGCCTGAGCAACGGCAATGGCATCACGCCCGACGGCGGCGATGCCGCGATCGGCGGCAACAAGATCCGCGACACCGACGCGGGCGCCGGTGCGCAGTACATGTACCACCGCGGCCTGGTGCTGCTGCGCGGCGCGGACGCCGACCTGCAGGCCAACCAGATCTCGGTGCGCGTCGCCGACTCCAACGGCGCGTTCGACACGGCCACTCCGAGCGAGTGGACCGGCAAGGCGCTTCCGCCGCGCGTCGCCGGCTTCCAGAAGGACTTCATCACGAAGTACATGGACCCCACCGAGGTCTACAACCGGATGGACTCTCTGGCCACGGATCACTCGGACATCATGGAGGCCATCAACCTGCCCTTCAAGACCGCGGGTTACCAGCGTCAGGCGAACGTGGTGCTCGAGGGGACCACGGTCAACCCGAGCGCCACCACCGGCCTGTTCCCGAACCCGTCCACGTCCACGACCAACGCGGCCGCGATCGCCTCGCGCTCCCGCGCGGTCCAGCTGTTCTCGAAGGCCCTCGGCCACGAGGGCGGCAACAACATCACGGCCCAGCTCAAGGCCCCCGTCAACGCCGAGGGCGCTCCGGTGCCGAACTCCCCGCTGTCGATCACGGTGACCGACGGCACGTGGGACGAGGTCGACCCGGCCGACACCGACGCCTCCGACGGCTTCAGCCGGAT
>DATACE010000383.1:0-7661 GCA_036259215.1 Burkholderiales bacterium
CACCAGGGCGGCGGCAACGAGCGCCGCCGCCGGGACGACCATGTTGCCGCTGCCGCGCAGCACGCTCGCCAGCGTGTTGGCGAGCCACACGGCGAGCGCGCCGCCGAACACGATATTCGAGTAGGCGAGCGCCGCCTCGAGCGCCTCGCCGCGGCCGCCGAGCAACGCGTACACCGGGCGGCCGAAGGAAAAGAGTAGAACCGTGAAGAGCGCCGCCATTGCCGCGGCGATGAAGAGCGCGTGCACGACGAGCCGGCGCGCCGCCCCCGCCTCGCCCGCGCCCAGCGTGCGTGCGATGGCCGAAGAGACGCCGCCGCCCATGGCGCCGGCCGAGGTCATCTGCAGCAGCATGATGAGCGGGAACACCAGCGCCAGCCCGGCGAGCGGCGCCGTGCCCAGGCGCCCGACGAAGTAGGTGTCGCCGACCGACACCAGGGTCTGGAAGGCGACCAGCAGGATGCCGGGCGCCGACAGGCGCGCCAGCGCCGGCACGATCGGCGCCGTGAGCAGCGGCGAGCTCACCCGAACAACGGCTTCTTGAGGAGCCAGGCGCCTGCCCAGCCGAGCAGCACGCCGGCCGAGTTGGCCAGCATGTCGTAGAGCTCGAAGCTGCGATAGCCCAGGCCGCCTTGCGCGAACTCCAGCGCAATGCCCAGGGCGATGAAGCCGGCGGCCCAGGGCAGGCGGCGCGCATAGAGCAGCGCGAACCAGAACATCAGCACGCCGTACACGGCGAAGTGCCCGATCTTGTCGTTGCCCGCGGACGGCGGCGAGGGCATGAGCGAGCCCCAGACGACCGCCGCCACCATGGTCCAGCCCAGCGTAACGAAAAAATGTCTTCTCAGAAGAGCGCCATCTGGCCGCCCCGTGACGGCGGCCGGAAGCGCGTGCAGTCTAGCTCAGCCCGCTGCCGCGGCGCGCCGTGCCCATTCAGATGGTGCCTGCGGCAGGCGATGTCGAAGCGCTTTTCGATGAGCTCGGCGTAGTTCCCGGTGCCGCTCATGCGCGTGCCGAAATTCGGGTCGTTGTCGCGGCCGCCGCGCATCTGGCGCACGATGCTGATGACGTGGTCGGCGCGCTGCGGATAGTGCGCCGCGAGCCACTCCTTGAACAGGTCCTTGAGCTCGTTGGGCAGCCGCATGATGACGTAGGCCGCCTCGCTCGCCCCGGCCTGCGCCGCGGCTTCCAGCACCTGCTCCAAGGTCTTGTCGTTCAGCGCCGGGATAAGCGCCGCGACCATGACCCCGCACGGCACACCAGCAGTATGCAGTTTCTTGAGCACATCCAAGCGCCGCTGGGGGCTGGCCGCGCGCGGCTCGAGCTTGCGGGCGAGCTCGCGATCCAGCGTGCCGATGGACACGAACACCTTCACCAGGTTCTTCTGCGCCATCGGCGCGAGAACGTCCAGGTCGCGCTCGACCAGCGCCGACTTCGTCACCAGGGTTACCGGGTGCTCGCATTCGGCCAGCACCTCGAGGATCTGGCGCGTGATCTTGAACCTGCGCTCGATCGGCTGGTAGCAGTCGGTGTTGGCGCCCAGCGCGATGGGCTGCGGCGCGTAGCCGGGTTTGGCGAGCGCCTCGCGCAGCAGCTCGGCGGCGTTAGTCTTGGCGAACAGCTTGCTCTCGAAATCCAGGCCGGGCGAAAGCTCGAGGTAGGCGTGGCTCGGACGCGCGTAGCAATAAATACAGCCGTGCTCGCAGCCCCGGTACGGGTTGATCGAGCGGTCGAAGCCGACGTCCGGGGAATCGTTGTGCGACAGGATGGAGCGCGCCCGCTCGATCGTGACCTGCGTCTGGAGCTCGGTTTCGCTCTGCTCTTCCGGGGTCCAGCCGTCGTCGACCGCCTCGCGCGCGGCGCGCTCGAAGCGGCCCTGGATCTGCGAACGTGCGCCGCGCAGATGCGGAATCTCCTTAGAATGACGCGTCATGCCGGATACTGTATATAACAACAGTACACGCCGCAACGTGGGCGTGCTCGCCGCCTGCCAGGCGCTGCTGTTCACGAACAACTCCACGCTGATCGCGATCAACGGCCTTGCCGGACTGTCGCTTGCGCCCAACGTTGCGCTCGCCACCCTGCCGGTGACCTGCTGGGTGCTGGGCGGCGCGATCGCCACCATGCCGGCATCGTTCCACATGAAGCGCGTCGGCCGCCAGCGCGGGCTCACCTCGGGGACGCTATGGGGCATCGGCGGCGCCCTCATCTGCGCGCTCGCCATCTGGCTGCAGAGCTTCTGGCTGCTGTGCGCCGGCACGCTGGTCTGGGGCACCTACAACGCCTACGGGCAGTACTACCGCTTCGCCGCCGCGGACGTGGCGACACCCGACTTCCGGGCCACCGCCATCTCGCTGGTGCTGGCCGGCGGCCTGGTGGGCGGCATCCTCGGTCCGACCACCAGCCGGTTCACGGTCGACCTGGTCGGGCCGAAGTTCATGGGGGCGTACCTCGCGCTGATCGTGTTCGCCGTGGCCACCATGGTGCTGCTGCGCTTCATCCGCATTCCCACGCCGACCGCGAGCGAGCGCGCCCTGGCCGGGCGCCCGCTGCGCGTGATCGCGGCGCAGCCCAAGTTCCTGATCGCGGTGTTCTCCGGCGCCGTCGGCTACGGCGTCATGAACTTCCTCATGACCTCCACGCCCATCGCCATGCAGGTCTGCGGCCACCCGTACGGCGACGCGGCGTTCGTCATTTCGTCGCACGTGGTCGCGATGTTCGCCCCGTCCTTCATCACCGGGCGCCTGATCCGCGCCTTCGGCGTGCTGCCGGTGATGATCGCAGGCGCGGCGCTCAACGTGGTTTGCATCGGCGTGGCGCTCGCCGGCATCGCGGTGGCCAACTTCTGGTGGTCGATGGTGCTGCTCGGCGTGGGGTGGAACTTCCTTTACATCGGCGGCACCACGCTGCTCACCGAGACTTATCGCCCCGAGGAGCGCGCCAAGGCGCAAGGCGCCAACGACCAGGCCATCTTCATCATGATGGCCGTCTCGTCGTTCACCTCCGGCATGACCGTCACCACGGCGGGCTGGGAGCGGGTGAACCTCATGGCGCTCCCGCTGGTGGGCGCGGTGGGCGTGGCGCTTCTCTGGTTCGCGCGGCACCAGCGCGCGGCGCGGGCGGCGGCGTGATCCAGCGTCCGCCGGCCGCGGTCGGGCAGCGCCTCGAGGAGGTGGATACCCCGGCGCTGATCCTGGATCTCGACGCGTTCGAGGCGAACCTCGCGACGCTCACGCGCGCCGCGGGCGGCCGCGTACGGGTGCGGGCGCACGCGAAGACCCACAAATGCCCCGACATCGCGCAGCGCCAGATCGCCGCCGGCGCGGTCGGCGTGTGCTGTCAGAAAGTGTCGGAGGCCGAGGCGCTGGTGGAAGGCGGCGTGAAGGACGTGCTGGTCACCAACGAGATCGTCGGTGCGCCCAAGATTGCGCGCCTGGCCGAGCTTTCCCGGCGCGCGCGCATCGGGGTGTGTGTGGACAGCGCCGAAAACCTGAAAGCGTTGAAGGATTCGAAGGCGAGCCTCGACGTCTACCTCGAGCTGGAAGTGGGCATGAAGCGCTGCGGCGTCGCGCCGGGCGAGCCTGCCGTGGCGCTCGCCCGGCAGATCGACGGCCACCTGCGCTTCGCCGGCTTGCACGCCTACCACGGCCGCGCGCAGCACGTGCGCTCCATGGCGGAGCGCAAGGCCTCCATCGACGCCGCGGCCGACGCGGTGCGACTTACGAAAAAGCTCCTGAAGGAAAACGGCATCGAGTGCCCCATCGTCACCGGCGGGGGCAGCGGCACGTTCATGTTCGAAGTGGAATCGGGCGCCTGGGACGAGATCCAGCCCGGCTCGTACGTATTCATGGACGCGGACTACGCGCGCAACGAATGGGCCGCGCCGCTGCCGCGCTTCCAGCACGCCCTGTTCGTGCTCGCCTCAGTGATGAGCCGGCCTCGGCCGGAGGTGGCGATCGTCGACGCCGGCCTGAAAGCCTCCAGCGTGGATTCCGGCATGCCCGGCGTATGGCAGCGTCCGGGCCTCGCCTACACGCATGCCTCCGATGAGCACGGCTGGGTCGAGGGCGGCCCGGCGCCGGCGCTGGGCGAGAAGCTGCTCCTCGTGCCGGGCCACTGCGACCCGACGGTCAACCTCTACGACTGGTACGTCTGTACCCGGCGGGGTGTTGTGGAAGCGTTGTGGCCGATCACCGCCAGAGGCGCCCTATATTAAGAGTTGCGCTGTCGGGGCATTCCCTACAGCTGCTTGCCTTGTTTCGCCCGCATCGAATCAACACCGAACGGCTAAGCCTAAAATCTCCGGAAGAATGAACGGAGAACGCTGTTGTACGTGATTACAGCCGCAGGGCGCCTTGCCTGGGAATCTCAGGACACGGCAGTGCCAGAGGCGTATCGGCGCCTGCTTTGGCTGATCGACGTCCAAGGCGACACGCGCGCCATCAAAGGTCTTCTTCGCGAACATTCGGAGCATCTGGTTAGAGACTGGCTCCGGGAGCTGGAAGAGCTGCGTTTCCTGGAATCGCGTCCGCGAAACGCCGATGTGGACCGGACCTTCCCCGTGACCATCGATGAGTTGGCCTCAGGTGCCGGCGCCAATGCGGCAATCACCCTTTCGAGCGCAGGCGCCTACCTCGCCCACGGGAGGTCGGGCAGCCGTCGCAACACCAAGCCGGCCAGTGAAACGGTCATCCTCATCGTTGAGGACGATCCAGACCAGCTTGCGCTCGCCGACCTGAGAGTGAGCACTGCGGACTACCAGGTGCGTACGGCCATGTCGGTCGAGGACCTGATGCGATCCTTGATGCGGGATGGAGCACCGGACTTGCTGCTTCTCGATGTCATGTTGCCGGACGGGAACGGATTTGACGTTCTCGCAAAACTGCGCCGCCATCCCGATTTCATCGCCTTACCGATCGTCATGCTGACCGTCGTGAGCGATGCCGCCCTTGTGGCGAAGGGCTTGGCGCTGGGCGCCGATGGTTATGTCACCAAACCGTATTCCAAGAACATACTGGTCGGCGTCCTCAAGGAGGTGCTGGGCTGAACGCAAGCGCCCGTGCCTCCGGCAAGCTTCAGTGCCTGAGGCGCAGATGGTCCCGCACGTTTTTCACCATCGGCCCGGCCTTGGCCACGGCGCTGCGCAGCTCGTCGCGGGAGACGCCGAACTCGTTGCTCCAGTACGCCACCTCGTGGTCCTGGTCCAAATTGATCCGGGCGTCGTCGGCTTTCCCGGTTTGCTTCAGGTCATCGGCCATGCGGCCTCCAAGTAGATAAGCGCGGTGTGTCATCGACGGTAACGAGCAATGGCTGGGCCAGCTTACGGACCGGCGGCGTGCGCCAGACGGACTATCCGGAAGCGATGAGCTGCTGCACCAGCGTGCGTACTTCGAGCGCGGTGCGCGGTCCGAGCGAGGTGAACTCGATGCCATAGCGGCGGCCCTGCGGCTGCACGTTCACGATCCTGCCGTAGAGGTCCTCGGTGCGGTAGCCGGTGAAGGGCAGCTCGGCTTCGAGCTTCAGCTCCTCCAGCACGCCGAGCTCGCGCTCGAGCTCGAGCAGCACGCCGCCGTAGCCCACGTCGACGATGGCGCCGGGGAAGCGCGCGGGCGACACCATGTCGTTCGCCAGCAGCCGGTAGGAGCAGGGAATGCGCACCTGCACGCGCGGGCTGCGGCGCTCCCGGCGCGGCACGCGCTTGTCCAGCGCCGGGATGCCGTGCACCTCGCGCAGGCGCACGCTGCCGCCGCGGCCCTTGATGTGCACTTCCATCGGCTCGCTGGTCTGGGCGAAGCCCTCGCACAGCGCGCAGGTCGCCTCGCTCGCCAGGATCTGGCCGCGCAGGCAGAACGCCTCGATGCGCGCCGCCACGTTCACTTCCTCGCCGATCACGGTGCGCGCCGAGTGCAGCTTCGACCCCAGCACGCCGGCGATGACCTCGCCGCTGTTGATGCCGATGCCGATGGCGATGTCGGGCAGCTCGGTGCCCCGGTGCTGGCGGTTGATGCCGTCCATGGCGAGCTGCATGTCGACCGCGCAGGCGACCGCGCGCCGCGCATCGTCGAACAGCACCATGATGGCGTCGCCGATGAAGCTGTCGATGGTGCCGCCGTGCGCCGCGGCCACCTCGCTCATGCGCACGAACCAGCGGTTGAGCACCTCGAACACCGTCTGCGGCGGGCCCGCGGACAGGATGGCGCTGAAGCCGCGCAGGTCGGCAAACAGGATGGTGGCGTGGCGAAGCTCCATGCAGGGATTATCATGCCCGCCGGTCGCCCGAGAAATGCAAGCAGAGAAACAAGAACAATACGGCTGGGTGGTGGTCGCCGCGGCCTTCACCCTCATGTGCGTCGGATTCGGGGCGGCGTACTCCTTCGCCGCATTCTTCACCGCCTTCGAGGCGGAGTTCGGCGCCTCCCGCGGCGACATCTCGCTGGTGTTCTCGCTGGCGGCGCTGGCCTGGTTCGTGTGCGGCGCCCCGGGCGGCGTGGCGGCGGACCGCTTCGGCCCGCGCCGGGTCGCGCTGACGGGCGTCGCCTGCCTTGCCGCGGCGCTGGCGCTGGCGAGCGCCGCGCAGTCGGTGACCATGCTCTACGTCACCTACAGCATCGGCATCGGCCTGGGCGTGGGGCTGGTCTACGTGCCGTCCGTAGGGGCGGTGCAGCCGTGGTTCGCCGCCAACCGCGCGTTCGCGTCCGGGCTGGCGGTCGCGGGCATCGGCGCGGGCAACATCGCCGGGCCGCTGCTCGCTGCCTGGTGGATCGCCGCTCTGGGCTGGCGCGGCGCCTACCTCGCGCTTGCCGCGGCCATCCTGGTGGTGGGCGGCGCCGCCGCCCTGCTCATCCGGCAAAAGCCCGGCACGCGGCAGCACGCCGCGGGCGGCACCGGGCTGCGCGCGGCGATGCAGACGCCGGCGTTCTGGCTGCTTTATGCGTCGCTCGTGTTCAGCTGCATCGGCACCTTCGTGCCGATGGTGCACCTGGGTCCCTATGCCCAGGATGCGGGGCTGTCGGCGGCGCAGGGCGTCACGCTGGTGAGCCTCATCGGCCTGGGCAGCCTGGTCGGGCGCTTCACCATCGGGCCGTTTGCCGACCGGCTGGGGCGCCAGGGCTCGCTTGCCGCCATGTATGCCGGCCTGGGGGCGATGCTGCTCGTATGGCTGGCGGTGCAAAGCTACTGGCTGCTCGCCGCCTTTGCGGTGGTGTTCGGCATGTGCTACGGCGGCTACGTGGCGCTGCTGCCCACCCTGGTGATGGACCGCTACGGCGCGCGCTCGGTGTCGGGCATCATCGGCTTTCTCTATACCGGCGCCGGCGTGGGCACGCTGCTCGGCCCCTGGCTCGCCGGCGTCGCCTACGATTACCTGGGCGCCTACGACGTGCCGATTCTGGCCGGCGCGCTTTTCGCCTTCCTCGCCTCGTCCTGCGTTCTGGTGCTCATGAGCAATGAAAAAACGCGCGCCCACCATCGCGGTTAGCGACGCCGGCGGGTACCGCTCGCTGCACGTGGGCGGCGAGGCGATCCAGAGCACCATGAAGCTCGGCGACCCGTTCGCCCTGGCCCTCGACTACACGCGCTGCATGATGGCGTTCCTGCTGCTGCACCCCCAGCCGCGCGAGGTGCTGATGATCGGGCTGGGCGGCGGCTCGCTCGCCAAGTTCTTC
>DATACE010000384.1:0-2465 GCA_036259215.1 Burkholderiales bacterium
GGGTGAGGAACAGGCGCTCGGCCACGCCGGCGGCAAACTCGGGGAACAGCAGCGCCGAGGCGGCGAAGCGAACGTTCGTGCTAATTCTGGGGAAGTGCAGGGCGGCGGGCATGACGGGGTCCTTCGTTAGGAAACGGCGTAGCGCTTGAGGAGAGAATCGAGCGCGATGAGTGCGCGCTCGCGGGCTTTCTTATAGCCAAGCAGGCGGCGATGGTGGTGCACCACCAGGGCAATGCCGAAAATCTCGAAGGCGATCTGCTCGGGGTCGGTGTCCTCGGACAGCTGGCCTTCCTCGACCGCCTGGCGCACCGCGCGCTTGAGCGTCTCGATCCAGGCGCGCTGGCCACCGGCCAGCATGTCGCGCACCGGGCCCGGCTTGTCGTCGAACTCGCTCGCACCGCCGATCATGGGACAGCCGCCGGGCAGCTCGGCCGACTCGGTCCACGCCAGCCAGTTGACGAACATGGCGCGCAGGCGCGGCAGGCCGCGCGGCTTGGCCATGGCCGGCTGGAACACCACCTCGCCGAACTCGGCCTGACCGTGGGCCAGCACCGCCAGCAGCAGCTCTTCGCGCGAGCCGAAGTGCGCGAACAGGCCGGACTTCGACAGGCCGGTGGCGTCGGCGAGCGTGCCGATGGTCAGGCCGTCCAGGCCCGCCTTGCTGACGATCCTCAGCGCTTCATCGAGGATCGCCGCCCGGGTGCGCTCGCCTTTGGTGGTCGACTGCGCCTGCGCATTCATACGCGACAAGAATAGTACGACCGTTCGTATCAGTCAAGGCCGGGGTGGCGGTCGAGGCGAGCCAGGCAAAAAATACGATCGAGAGCCGCAGCATTTATCGGCTCAGCACCGCCAGCAGCCACACGAACGAGAGGGCGGCGCCGCCCACGGCAATGCCGATCAGCGCTGCGGCCGCGGCGGCGAAGGAGAAGTCGACGACGATCTTGCGGGCGGTTTGCATGGCCATCCCTTCACTGTGGACAGGTCGCCATTTCAACCGCGCAATATGCGCCCGAGGGCGCGCAAAAATGGCGCGTCCCTGCGCAATTGTGGCGATCTCGTGGCAGCGGCGGCTCCGGTATATTCGCTGCATGACAAGGACGGTGGCGATAGTGGAGGACGACCCGGCGATCCGCGCCAACTATGCCGACATGCTGAAAAAGCACGGCTACCAGGTCAGCGCCTTCGGCGATCGCAAGTCCGCGCTCACCGCGTTCCGCAGCCGGCTGCCCGACCTCGCGCTGCTCGACATCGGCCTGGCCGGGGAGCCCGACGGCGGCTTCACGCTGTGCCGCGAGCTGCGCGCGCTGTCCGCCGGGCTGCCGATCATCTTTCTTACCGCGCGCGACTCGGACTTCGACATCATTTCCGGCTTGCGCATGGGCGCCGATGACTACCTGACCAAGGACGCCGGCCTGCCGCACCTGCTCGCGCGCATCAGCGCGCTTTTCCGGCGCGCCGACCTCGCCCACGAGGCGCCCGTGCAGGAGGAGGTCCTCGAGCGCGGCGCACTGCGCATGGACATGAAGCGCTTTCTCATCACCTGGCGCGAGCAGCCGGTGGAGCTGACGCTTACCGAGTTCTGGCTGGTTCACGCCGTGGCGCGCTTTCCTGGCCACGTGAAGAACCGCGAGCAGCTGATGAAGGAAGCGCATATCGTGGTGGATGACTCGACCATCACGTCGCACGTAAAGCGCATCCGGCGCAAGTTCCAGCAGGTAGACCCGGCGTTCGCGGCGATCGATACGGTGTACGGCCTGGGCTACCGCTGGAATGCCTGAGTGAAGCTGCGCTTCGGCCTGCGCGCCAAGCTGCTGGCCATGGCCCTGGTGCTCGCGCCTATCCCCTGGCTGGGCTACCGCTACGTGAAGGAGATGGAAACGGTGCTGCGCGAAGGCCAGGAGCAGGCGCTCGCCGCGACGGCGCGCGCGGTGGCCACGGCGCTGCACGACCGTCCCGAGCTCCTCGAGCTGCGCCCCGGGATGGCCGCGCCGGGCGAGATGGAGCGCATCCTGCGCAGCCTGGGACGCGCCGAGTCGCGCATCTGGATCGTCGACCGCGAGCAGCGGCTGCTCGCCATCGCCGGGGACCTGCGCAAGCGCAATGCCGCCGAGAAACCGCCGGCGGACGCGCTCGACCGCCTTGCGCGGGCGCTGCGCCCGGTAACTTCCTTTCTGCTGGAGCGGCCGACCGAGGACTTCGACGACGCGCTGAGCGAATCGCAGATCAGCGGCGGCGCCGAGGTGAGGAACGCCCTGCTCGGCGTGCAGGCGCAGCGCTGGCGCCACTCGCCCGACTCGCGCGCCGTGATCCTGTCGGCGGCGCATCCGATCTGGGACGGCGAGGAGGTGGCCGCGGCGATCGTGGTGGAAGAAACCACCAACGCCATCCGCTCGATCTCCAACCGCACGCTGGAGAAGGTCGCCGCGGTGACGCTGGTCGCGTTCGCGCTGGGCGCGCTTGCG
>DATACE010000385.1:0-3099 GCA_036259215.1 Burkholderiales bacterium
GGCCTGCCTCCTGGCATTCGTGGTCGTGGTGCTCGCGCTCGAGCGCGCGAATCGCGGCCGCGCGGCCTACTACGGGACGGCGCCGAGGAAGCCGGCGCCGCCGACCCGGCTGCGGGGATGGCCGGCCGCAGCCGCAACCCTCGCTTGCGGCGCGCCGGTGATCTTCGGTTTTGCGCTGCCCGCTGCGCTTCTCGGGCGCCTCGCGTGGAGCGAGACCGGAGCGGTCGGGATGCGAATGCTCGGCTTGATTACCAACAGCTTCTCGCTGGCGGCAATGACGGCCTTCATCGCGGTGCTGTTCGCCCTTACGATGGCCTATGCCGCGCGCAGTTCGCGCAGCCGCGCGGTCGCGGTCGTCAACCGCTTTGTGAGCCTGGGCTACGCGGTACCCGGGGCCGTGATTGCCATAGGGGTGCTCGTGCCCCTGGGCCGCCTCGACAACCTGCTGGCCGATTGGCTGGAGCAGACCTTCGCCGTAAAGGTCGGCCTGCTGCTGACCGGCACGGTGACCGCGCTGATCTACGCCTATCTCGTGCGCCTGCTCGCGGTGGCATTCCAGACCACGGAAGCGGGGCTCGCCAAGATCACGCCAAGCATGGAAGACGCTTCGCGATCGCTCGGCGCGTCGTCTACGCGCACCCTGCTTCGGGTGCATGCGCCCCTGCTTGCGCCCACGCTGGCCACCGCCGCGCTGCTGGTCTTCGTCGACGTGCTGAAGGAGCTTCCGGCGACCTTCGCCTTGCGTCCCTTCAATTTCGACACGCTGGCCATAGAAGCCTACAACCTCGCCAAGGACGAGCGTCTGGCCGAGGCCGGGATACCTTCGCTCGTCATCGTCGCCGCCGGGCTGGTGCCGGTGATCCTCGTATCGCGCCGGCTGGTACGCACCGGCGCGCCGTAATCGCGCTACTTCCAGCCCACCCGATCGAATATCTTCTGCGCGAGCGGCTGGTTGCGTCCCAGCACCGCCACGTTGATCGGGTCGTACGAAAATTCGCCCAGCGAGTTGAGCACCGGATTCACGACGCGGGCGGAGCTGACGACCGGCCACTCGTTGTTTCCGTCGGCGAAATAGCGCTGCGCCTCATCGCTCGCCAGGTATTCAAGGAACGCCACTGCGGCGTCGCGATGCGGCGCATGCTTGAGCACCCCTGCGCCGGAGACATTCACGTGGGTACCGCTGCCCGCGAGCGTCGGCATGACGATGCCGATCTTCTCTGCAACGGCCTTCTCGTCCGGCTTGCTCGAGCGCGCCAGCCGGGCGTAGTAATAGTGGTTGCTGATGGCGATGTCGCACTCGCCGGCGGCAACGGCCTTCAGCTGATCGGTATCGCCGCCCTTCGGCGCTCGCGCCATGTTGTCCTGCACCGCGCGCGCCCATTCCTGCGCCTTGGCCTCGCCCAGGCGGTCTATGAGAGCGCCCATCAGCGACAGGTTATAAATGTTCGTGGAGGAACGCACGCAGATGCGGTCGTTCCATTTCGGCTGCGCGAGCGCCTCGTAGGTTTGCACCTCGGCGGGCTGCACCTTTGCCTTGTTGTAGGCGATCACGCGCGCCCGCATGGAAAAGCCGAACCACTGGCCGTCGGGTTCACGGAAGCTCTCCGGAATGCGCGATTCGAGCAGCTTGGACTTCACCGGCTGGAACAGTCCCATTTCCTGGGCGCGCCACAGCCGGCCAGCGTCCACGGTGATCAGTACGTCTGCCGGGCTGCGCGCGCCTTCGTTGCGGATGCGTTCCACGAGCGCGTCCTCGCCGGCCTCGATGCGGTTCACTTTAATGCCCGTTTTCTAGGTGAAGCCCGAGTACAGCGCTTCGTCGGTCTGGTAATGCCGCGAAGAGTAGATATTGACGACCTTGTCTTGCGCGGCCGCGACAGCGGCGAAGCCGGCGAACATCAGGCCGGTCAAAGCGATGAAAACACTGGAGAAATGGATGCGCATGGGAATCCCGAACGGTTAGGTAGGTAAAAGATAACGACTCTCATTGTCATTGTCAATGAGAGTCATTATCATTTCCTTCCATGGATGATCCGCAAGCCAAGGCGCTGCTGGCCGGGACCCTGGCGCTCATGACCCGATTCGCCGAATGCGGCTGCCCGTTGAGCGCGGATCGCATCCGGGAGAACCTGTTGCGGCTCTCCGCGATGCAGGAACTGCCTTGGGAATTTCGCGCCGCAATCGCCAAGCTTGGCGCGCGCTGGAGCCGGCTCGAGCCCAAATCGACGCTACATTAGTCCTTTGCGTAGACGCTGCGGCATCCCGCGCGTTGAATGCTGAACATGATGCGCTTCGGGGTTGCCGTCCTCCTCGCCTGCTCCGCCGTTCACGCCGCCGGCCAGCACGCGCTCGAATTCATTCCATTGCGCCATCGCACGGTGGAGCAGGTATTGCCGGTACTGCGGCCGCTGCTCGAGCCGGGGGCCACCCTCACCGGCCAGCGGGGGCAGCTCATCGTGCGCACCAGCCCCGGAAACCTGGCCGAGCTTAGGCAGGCGCTCGCCGCCATCGACCGGCCGCTGCGCCGCCTGCAGATTTCGGTGCGCTTCGACGATGCCGGCGCCGCCGAGAGCCGCGACCTGCGGGCCGGCGGCCGCATCGGCAACCGGGGCGCGGAAATCGAGCTGCACGGTCAGGACCGGCAGAGCCGCAGCAATGAGCGCGTGGACCAGCGTATCCACGTGCTGGAAGGCGGCCGCGCGTTCATCGTAGCCGGGCAGGCCATGCCGGTGCCCGGCGGAATCTGGGAAACGGCGACTGGATTCGAAGCCGTGCCGCGGCTCTCCGGCACGCACGTGCTGGTCGACATCGCGTCGCAGAGAGAATCCTTCGACCGGCAAAGCCGCATGGCGACGACCGTGAGCGCGCGGCTGGGGGAATGGTTCGAGGTCGGCAGCGCGCTGGCGAGCGCCGCCCGCGACGATCGCGGCCTGGCTGCCGGCAGCCGGTCGCGCTCTTACGAGACGCGCCGCGTATGGCTGAAAATCGAGGAGCTGGCGCGCCTCTATCTCGTACGGGTGCGCATCCAGGAACAGGCCGACAAATATCCGGGGCAGCTCTCGGGCGGACAGCAGCAGCGTGTCGCGATCGCCCGCGCCT
>DATACE010000386.1:0-4240 GCA_036259215.1 Burkholderiales bacterium
AGCAGCGAGGTGCCGTCGAGGAAGTGCTTGAGCGGCGCCGCCATGTTGCCGAAGCGCGCCGGGCTGCCGAGCGCGAGGCCGGCGCATTCTTCGAGGTCGCCGAGCTCGCAGTACGGCGGCCCTTGCGCTGGGATGGGATCCCTGTCGAAGGCGCGGGGCACGGTGCGCAGGCGCGCCGCTGCGCCGGGCACGCGCTCGATGCCCTCGGCAACCAGCTCGGCCATCCGGCGCACCGAGCCGCCCACGCTGTAGTACAGGACGAGCAGATCCACGGCGGTATCATAAAAGCATAATGGACAAGAACGCCTGGCGCGCCACGGGTGAATTCCTGGTCGACGTGGTGCGCCGGTTCTACGAGGAGCGCGCGCTGCAGGCGGCGGGCAGCCTGAGCTATACCACCCTGCTGTCGCTGGTTCCGCTGTTCACCGTGGCGCTCGCCATCTCGACCGCCTTCCCGGTGTTCGACGAAAGCATCGCCGTGCTGCAGGAGTTCATCCTCGAGAATTTCCTGCCCGACGCGCGCGGCATCGAGACCATCGCCGAGCAGGTGCAGTCCTTTACCGAGAACGCCGGGCGCCTCACCGCCATCGGCATCGGCTTTTTCGTCGTCACGGCGGTGATGCTCATGCTGACCATCGACGAGTCGCTCAACCGCATTTTCCGCGTGCAGCGGCGCCGGCCGCTGTTGCAGCAGGTGCTCATCTACTGGGCGGTGATCACCCTGGGACCGGTGCTGATCGGCGGCAGCCTGTCGGCCAGCTCCTTCGCCATAGGCGCATCGCTGGGGCTTCTCAACCTCGACATCATGGCCGACGCGGTGCTGCGCGTGCTGCCGTTCGTTTTCACCTGCATGGCGCTTACGCTCCTCTATGCCGTCGTGCCCTACCGCTACGTGGAGCTGCGCCACGCGCTGGTAAGCGGCATCCTTGCGGGCGTCGTGTTCGAGATCGCGAAGCGGGGCTTCGCGGTGTACCTCGCCAACTTCCCGACCTACACCCTGATCTACGGCGCTTTTGCGACCATCCCGATCTTCCTGGTGTGGGTCTACCTGTCATGGTGCGTGGTGCTGGGCGGGGCAACGCTGACGGCGATGCTGCCGGCCTACCGGCTGGCCGAGGGCCGGCGCGTGCCGGGGCGCGAGCTGGCCGAGGCGCTGGCGGTGCTCGGCGCGCTCGCGCGCGCGCAGGTCGAAGGCCGCGTGGTGTCGCTGCGCCGGCTAAGCAAGCTGGTGCGCGTGGTCCCGCATCGCTGCGAGGCGGCGCTCGAGCGGGCGAGGGACCTGGGCTGGACCGCGCGCACCGAGCGCGACGGCTGGCTGCTCACCCGCGACGCCGACGACATGACCCTGCAGGAAATCTACCGCGCCTTCGTGCTCGATGCGCCATCGGCCGGCGTAGACGCGATCGATCTCGGGTTATCGTTGCGCCAGTACTCCGAAAAGGACCGCAAGAAATGATCGCCATCCCTCCTGGCGAGCGCCTGATCGTCGCGCTCGACCTCCCCACCCCGGCCGAGGCGCGCTCGCTGGTGGAGCGCATCGGCGACGCCGCCCGCTTCTACAAGGTCGGCCTGGAGCTGTTCATGGCCGGCGGCTATTTCGAGCTCATCGACTGGCTGACCCGCGGCGGCAAGCGCGTGTTCGTGGACCTGAAGTTCTTCGATGTGCCGGAGACCGTGCGCCGCGCCGTGGCGAATTTGCGCGGCCGCGGCGTCGCCTTCGCCACCGTGCACGGCAACCAGGCAATGATGCAGGCTGCGGGCAAGGAAAAAGGCGACGTGAAGATCCTCGCGGTGACGGCCCTCACCAGCCTCGACCGCGGCGACCTCGACGACCTGGGCTTTTCCTGCGACGTGGAGCGTCTGGTGCTGTCGCGCGCGCGGCGCGCCATCGAAGCGGGCTGCGACGGCGTCATCTCCTCCGGTCTGGAAGCCGCGCGCCTCAAGGCCGAGTTCTCCGACCGCCTGCTGGTCGTCACGCCCGGCATCCGGCCCGTCGACAACCGGTCCTCGGACGATCAGAAGCGCACGGTCGACGTGGCGCAGGCCTTTGCCGCCGGCGCCGATTACATCGTGGTGGGCCGTCCCATCCGTCAGGCGCCCGACCCGCGCGCGGCGGCGCAGGCCATCCAGGCGACGATTGCAGCGATCTTTCCGTAGCTCCGCGAGCGCCCGCTTTCATCCGGACAGGGTCTCCAGCAGGCGGGCAAGATGCGCATGCTGCGGCGGCAGCGGGCCGTAGAAAAGGTCCTTGCCGTCCTTTTCGACCAGGATAGTGGGAAAGTTCTCCACTTCCCGGTCGCCGACTTCATCCGCATCGTCCTCGATGTCGAGCCAGGCGAAGCGCGCCTGCGGGAAGCGGGCGGCGAGGGAGAAGAAACCGTCCCGGTATTCGGCACAGACGTGGCACCAGGCGGCGCAAAAGCAAGTGACGGTCATTCGTAGTAGTTTGCTGTAGTGGTTTTGCTACAAGAGGTTCATGCGTTTTGGGATAGTCGCTGATGGCGTCGGGCAATAGCATGCGCCGAAGTGAAGCCTGAGCTCATCGACAAGGCGCGCGAGGCGCGCGACTTTTATGCCCTGACCAAGGGCATTCTCGCGCTGTGCGAGCCTTATGGCCCGGTGCACTCGTTCAAGCTGGTGCACAACCCCGGCGCTTGCAACGTCGCCTGCATCATCGAGCTCGAGCTGCAGAAGCAGCAGCCGGCCCTCGCCCGCGCGCTCGGCGGCCGGGCGCTGAGCAACTCGGTGTGCGTCGAAATCCCGGTGCGAAAGGATTTCGAGGCCCGCCCCCGCGTCGCGGCCTAGCAGCACAGCAGCCGACCCTGGTTCCCGCCGGGGTTTTTTTCGTCCAAGTCACAATAACGAATGCGCATCCTGTTCGTCACTCCGGAATGCGCGCCGCTCACAAAGACCGGCGGGCTGGGCGATGTAAGCGCGGCCCTGCCGGCGGCGTTGCGCGCCCAGGGCCTGGACGTGCGTACTCTGGTGCCCGGGTACCGCGAAATGCTCTCCGGCGCACCGGTGGCAACGCTGGAGGTGCTCGGCCTGGAGTGCCGCCTCCTCGAAGCCGGCGCGATGCTGGTGCTGGACTGCCCGGCGCTTTATGTGCGCGATGGCGGCCCCTACCAGAGCCACGAAGGGACGGATTGGGACGACAACGCCCTGCGCTTCGGCGTGCTGTCGAAGGCGGCAGCCATGCTGGGGTCCGCGCAGTCGAGCTTCTCCTGGCGGCCCGACGTGGTGCATTGCCAGGACTGGCCGGCGGGGCTCGCAGCGGTGTATCTGCATTTCGAGCCGCAGCGGGCGGCGAGCATCATGACGATTCATAATCTTGCCTTCCAGGGCAACTTCGACGCCGGCCTGCTGGCGCGGCTGGCGCTGCCGCCCGCGAGCTTCAGCCTCGAGGGCGTGGAGTTCCACGGCCGCCTGTCGTTCCTCAAGGGCGGCATCGCCTACGCCGATGCGATCACCACCGTGAGCCCGAGCTATGCGCGCGAGATCCAGGGCGAGGCGCTCGGCTGCGGCCTCGACGGGCTGCTCAGGCGCCGGCGCGAGGCGCTGACCGGCATCCTCAATGGCATCGACGTTGACGAATGGGACCCGGCCACCGACGTGCGCATCGCGCAGCGCTACGACGCGCATTCGCTCGAAGCGAAGGCGGTCAACAAGGCGGCGCTGCAGCGGCGCATGGGGCTGCGCCCCGAGGAGGATCTGCCGCTCATCGGCACGGTGAGCCGCTTCACGCACCAGAAGGGATCCGACCTGCTTGCGGCCGCCGCCGACGAGATCGCGGCGATGCCGGCGCAGCTCGCCGTGCTGGGCAAGGGCGAGCGCGCGCACGAGGATGCGCTGCGTGCGCTCGCGGCGCGCCATCCCGGGCGGGTGGCGGTGCAGGTGGGCTTTGACGAGGACCTGGCCCACGCCGTTGAAGCCGGCGCCGACCTTTTCCTGATGCCGTCGCGCTTCGAGCCGTGCGGCCTGAACCAGATGTACAGCCAGCGCTACGGCACGCCGCCGGTGGCGCATGCTACCGGCGGTCTGGTCGATACGATCGTCGATGGGGTGACCGGCTTCCTGTTCGAGCCTGCCGAGCCGTCCGCGCTCATCGCCGCAGTGCGCCGTGCGCTCGCCGCCTACCGGGACGCGGCGCGCTGGGCACGCATCCAGCGGGCCGGAATGAGTCGCCACTCCAGTTGGAGCGCAGCCGCTCGTCGATACGCCGATCTGTACGAGCAACTTG